>JADFXL010000061.1 GCA_015233585.1 Alphaproteobacteria bacterium
AGGTGACCTCGTCGGCGTCGACGCGGATGAAGCCCGGTTCCACCCGGATCCCCAGGCGATAAAGGTTGTCCGCCTCCCAGCAATCGCCGCTGCCGGCGAAGGCGGCTTGCAGGCGGGGCGCGGCCCAGGCGACGAAGTGCTGCGAGCGGCAGGCCTGCATCTCGATCAGCAGCGATTGGCTTTCATGCACGCTCATGCCGCGCGCGCGGCCCACGGGCTGATAGCGCCATTCCCCCGGCAGGCCCATTTCATAGAGGGCATGGCCGGTTTCGTGCAGGACGCCCATCAGGCTGGAGGTGAAATCCGCCTCATCATAGCGGGTGGTAAGGCGCACGTCGTCCTGGGTGCCGCCGCAGAACGGATGGTGGCTGATATCCAGCCGCCCGTGCTCGAAATCGAACCCCAGCACCGCCATCAGCTTCAAGCCCAGGGCGCGTTGCCGCTCGGTGGGGAACGGTCCCTGGGGAATCAGGACCGGCGGCGCCGCACTCTGGCGTTCCAGCACGCGCGCCAGGAAATCGGGCAGGAAAGGCTCGATCTGGCCGAAAAGCTGGTCGATGCGGGCGCTTTTGGCGCCGGGTTCGTACTGGTCCAGCAACGCATCATAGGGCGTGCAGCCGAGCCGCTCCGCCTTGGCCGCCGCCACCTGGCGCACGAGATCAAGAACTTGTTTGAGCCTGGGTGCGACGGAGGCAAAATCCGCTTGCGCCCGCGCGGTGCGCCAGGTCATTTCGCACGCGGCCTCGGCCCGGCTCAGGGCTTCGATCAGATCGGTGGGAACGGCTGCCCCATGCACCCACAAGCGGCGCATTTCGCGCAGATTGGCGCGGGACCAGGGATCGGTGTCGGCGGGAACGGAGGCTTCGGCGGCATCCAGCCATCCGGCGACTTCGGGAGCGGTCAGTAGTTCATGGTGGAGGGTTTTGATCGTCGCCATCTGCTCGGCCCGGCTGGCGGCGCCGCCGACGGGCATCATGGTTGCCGTGTCCCAGTTGAGGAACCCGGCGGTTTCCTCAAGCTTTATCAGACGGGCAAAGCGCGCTTGGAGCTTGGCGTGGGCGACCGCGTAGGGCATGATTTCCTCGTCGTTCGATGGAACAGGCAGGCTTGGGCGGAAGCCCAAAATCAGGTAGTATTCTATTGGTAAGTATAACAGGCTCCGCTCGGGAATGGGCAAGAAAGGGAGAGATCGCCATGACAGGTAAACTGCGGATCGCCGTTGGCCTCAGCGGCTGCGGCGTTTACGACGGCAGCGAAATTCACGAAGCCGTGCTGACGCTGTTGGCCATCGACAGGAATGGTGCGTCTTACCAATGCTTTGCGCCGGATATTCCCCAGGTTCAGGTGGTCAATCACCTCACCGGCAAGGCGAGCCAGGAGACCCGCAATGTTCTGGTAGAGTCGGCCCGCATCGCGCGGGGCAGCATCAAGGATCTGCGCGAGTACCGGGCCGCCGACTTTGACGGCCTCATCTTTCCCGGCGGCTTTGGCGCCGCCAAGAACCTGTCGTCGTTCGCCTTTGACGGATCGGACTGCACCGTCAACGACGCGGTGGCGCACGCCATCCGCGACACCAAAGCCGCCGGCAAGCCCATCGGCGCCTTGTGCATCGCACCGGCGGTCGTGGCCAAGGTGCTGGGAAGGGTCGACCTCACCATCGGCTCGGACCCCGGCACCGCCGCCGCGCTGGAGGCCATGGGCGCTCATCACAGGAAAGCCGGCCATGGCGAAGTGGTGGTGGACCGGGCGGCAAAGGTGGTGACGACACCGTGCTATATGCTGGACTCCACCATCTCTCAGATCGCCCAGGGTGCGGAGGCGGTGGTGAAGGCGCTCCTGACGCTGGCCAGGGAGGGGTAGGTGCGAAATTAGCCCTGCCCATAGGGGGGACGGAGCGCTATAGTCTGGTTGTGGTCGTAATCGGCGGGCGGTCAGAAGAGGGGCACAAGGCATGAGCAGCGTTCCGGCATTCCGGCTGGTCGAAGCGGGATTCTCCCAGCCTCAGGTGGAAGCTTTGGCGGAATTCATGCAGACGGAGGCGGCCCGGCGGACCGACCTGCTGGAGGTGAAGGCCGAACTGAAGGCGGATATCGCCGGGGTGAGGACCGACCTGCTGGAGGTGAAGGCCGAGCTGAAGGCGGATATCGCCGAGGTAAGGACCGAGCTGCTGGAGGTGAAGGCCGAGCTGAAGGCGGATATCGCCGAGGTAAGGACCGAGCTGCTGGAGGTGAAGGCCGAGATGAAGGCGGACATCGTCGGGGTGAGGGCCGAAATCACGGAAGTGAAGGAAGATATCTCAGGCGTGAAAGCCGAGTTGCTGGTGCTCAAGTGGATGATGGGTTTTGTCCTGGCGCTGGTGACGGCCATCTTTCTCAAGATGTTTGTCCACTGACCGGCCCCGTCCGCGTCACAAACCGTATATCCGTAACGGAGAGAGACATTGGCCACACAGTCAAATGCAAATAGTCCCGGCCGGGTGGCGCTGTTTGTTTATGGCATCGTCGCCTATATGGCGTTCAACGTTGTCGTGACGTATGCGATCGGCTTTCTCGGCAATTTCCTGGTTCCGGTGACGGTTGATGAGGGACGGACGGCGGCGACGGTATGGGCGGGGGCCGTCGATATCGTTCTTCTGGTGCTGTTCGGACTGCAACACAGCGTGATGGCGCGCCCCCGGTTCAAGGCCTGGATGACACGCCTGATCCCGCCGCCCATCGAACGAAGCACCTATGTGTTGATATCGAGCGTGGCGCTGGCTCTGGTGATGTGGCAGTGGCGGCCTATTCCCGTAGTGGTGTGGCGGCTGGAGTCCATCCCGGCACAGACAGTCCTGTACGGGCTGTTCGCCCTGGGATGGATCACCACCTTTTACGCGACATTTCTCACCGATCATAACGAGCTGTTCGGACTTAGGCAGGTCTATGACTGGCTTCACGATCGCCCCAGGCCACCGGCCAAATTCCAGGCCGCCTCCCTGTACCGCTTTGTGCGCCATCCCATCATGTCGGGCCAGTTGGTGGCCTTTTGGGCGGCGCCGACAATGACCGCAGGGCATCTGCTGTTTTCCAGCGTGATGTCCGCTTACATACTGATCGGCATCCATTTCGAAGAGCGCGACCTTGGCGCCGCCCTTGGGGACGACTACCAGCAATATCGCAGCCGTACGCCGAAACTTATCCCACGCATCCCAAGGGGACGGTAAAGGGGCGAGGGGCCTGAGGCCCCTCGCGCTCCCCCGTTAAGGGGAGCACGAGGGCCTCAGGCCCTCGTTCTTTCCTCTTTCTGCGCCCGGATCCGCTCGGCATACCAGCGGGCCGAGGCCTTGGGGGTGCGCTGGCCGGTGGCGAAATCCACATGGACCAGGCCAAAGCGCTGGGTATAACCACTGCCCCATTCGAAATTGTCCAAAAGCGACCACACGAAATAACCGCGCACGTCGCCCCCCCCCCGGATGGCGTCCATCATGGCCTGGTTATAAAGGCGCAGATAGGTGATGCGGTGGGGGTCGTTGACCTGGCCTGTGGCGTCAGGCGCGTCCTCGCTGCCGCCGCAGCCGTTCTCGGTGATGTAGACCGGCAGCCGGTAGCGCCGGGTGAGGCGCAACAGCTCGTCGCGGAACGCATCGGGGAACACCGGCCAGCCGACGCCGTAATCTGGCGAACCCGACGGGGCCTCGCCCCAGCCAAAGCCCCAGGTGGTGTCAGGGTCCGCTTTGGCGAAAATGGGGCCGTAATGGTTGAGACCAAACCAGTCGGTAGGGCGGCAGATGCGCGCCATATCCCCGGCCTGGACATAGGGCTCGATGGCGCGGGCGAGGCGGGGCGGGTAATAACCCAGGATCTGGGGATCGGGAAAGGCCAGATTCCAGTGCTCGTCCAGAAGCGCCGCCGCTTCTTCGTTCTCGGGCCGGCCGTGCTCCGGCAGAACCTGTTGGCGGTTGTGAATGGCGCCGATCAAAGCCCCCGGCACCAGGGACCGCAACACATCGACACCTGCGCCGTGGGCCAGATTGACGTGATGGATGGCCCGCAAATGGCTGGGGCCATCGGTGACGCCCGGCGCCGCCCAGTTGATGGCGTACCCGAACAGCGTGAACACCGAGAACTCGTTGAAAGTGGCGAACCGCTTGACCCGGTCGCCATAGCGCCGGGCCACCAGCACGGCATAATCGGCAAACCACCCGGCGCAATCCCGGTTGGTCCAGCCGCCCTGGTCCTCCAGCGCCTGGGGCAGATCCCAATGATAGAGGGTCAGCCACGGCTCGATGCCCGCCGCCAGCAGGCCGTCGATGAGCCGGTCATAGAAATCAAGCCCGGCCTCGTTGACCACGTCGCGCCCCCTGGGCAACACCCGGGGCCACGCCACCGAAAAACGATAAGCTCCGACGCCGAGATCCTTCATCAGCGCGATATCTTCGGCATAGCGGTGATAGTGGTCGGCGGCAACATCGCCATTGCTGCCGTCCACGACCCCGCCTTTGGTCCGGCAGCGCGTGTCCCAGATGCTTGGCCCCCGGCCGTCCTCGTGTGCGGCGCCCTCCACCTGATAGGCCGAGGTGGAGACGCCCCAGAGGAAATCACGGCGGAGGGGGGAGGTGGGCATGGGGAGACTCCTGAGGAAGAAAGGGCGAGGGGCCGGAAGGCCCCTCGCGCTCCCCATTAATAAAGGGGGAGCGCGAGGGCCTCAGGCTCTCGCATCTTTAACAGACACGACGGCCATCTCCAGCCGTCTTCCCATGGCGAGCAGAGCGGCGTCAATCTGATCCGTGCGGGAAGCATGGCGCGGATCGAGCAACCGGTCAACCTGCTTCTGGTTCCAGCCTAACAGACGGCCGAGATCCGCCTTGCGCAGGTCGCATTCCCGCATGGTGGCGTAAACCAGCACCTTGGCCGCCGTACCGCTGGCCAGGGGGACGAGACGCTGGCCCGCTGCCAGCCGGCCCGGCGTTGGAATATCCTCACGATCCTTGATCCGGGCGGCAACCACCTCCTCCAGGCAATCGGCAGCCTGAATGAGAGCGTCCGTTTCATCGGCGCCGCTGGTAACGGCTTCCGGGAAGTCGGGAAAGGTCACCATCACCGTGCCTTCATCCGGGGTAAGGATTGCTGGGTAAGCTGGCATCGGTTTTACCTTCCTTGGCGTGAAGACGGCTTCAGCCGAGATCCTCGGGGGTTAGGCCCAATTGGGCCAGGAACTGTCTGATTGTCCCTGTGCCCATATCGCCGTCCTGCTTGAGCGTTGTTTTACGGCCACGGAGATAGACCGTCCGGTGCGATCCCTTGCCCCGCTGGGCCACCACCTGAAGCTCGGTTCCGAATTTCTTTTTGAGCTTTCGGAGGATTTCATCGGGCCGCATCGTTTTCCCCAGCCGTCATCCAAGATCAAGAGTGCGACACATCTGTCGCTTTTTCAAGGATTAAACGGATCGACACCCAATTCCTGGCTGACAAGTCGGGCCAGCAATGCCTATAATATCATCAATGATGATTGAGGTGGACTCATGACAAGCATTACCATTCGCAATCTGGACGGTTCCTTGAAATCGCGGCTGCGGGTTCAGGCGGCGGTTCATGGTCGTTCCATGGAGGAGGAGGCGCGAGTTATTCTGCGAACAGCCCTCAATCAGGAGCCACAGGAACCAAAGAACCTTGGCACTGCGATCCATGGATTGTTCCGACCTCTTGGGGGAGTGGAACTGCCGGAATTGCACCGCGAGCCCATGCGCGAACCGCCGAGTTTTGACGGATGATCCTTCTTGATACGAATGTGGTGTCTGAGCTTATGAAATCGGCGCCCGCACCAGGTGTTCTGGCCTGGGTTGACGCCGTGCCGGGGGCGGCCCTGTTCGTCTCTGCCGTGACCCAGGCCGAGATTCTTTATGGCCTTGCCCTGTTGCCAGCCGGGAAGCGGCGGGACGAGTTGGCTGGTGCAGCTCGTGTTGTTTTCGAGACTTATTTTCGCAGGCGTATCCTGCCATTCGATTCCGATGCGGCTGAGGCTTTCGCCGAACTGGCTGCCGAACGTCGGCAATCAGGTCGTCCCATTACCCAGGCGGATGCGCAGATTGCGGCTATTGCCCGATCGCGGGGCGCGGCCCTGGCTACGCGCAATGTGGCGGATTTTGAGGGATGTGGGATTGATGTGGTCAACCCGTGGAACCTTGTTTCGTGATTACAATCTGTCCGGCGAACCTGCGCAAGCAAGGTTCGCGGGTGGGGCGAAGGTCCATAGACGCGCCCCCTTCACCTCACCCCGAACCGCGCCGCAAGATCCGCATCGGCTTCAGTAACGCTAAAAGCCTCCGGGTCGATCTCGCCCCCCAGCCACTCCAGCCGATCCTCGTATTCGGGGTGATCCGGATCGTCCAGTATCTCCAGCAGTTCTTCGTATCCCCACGGCCCGCCGCAATCCTCCGGCGGACAAGCCCGTTTTCCGGCGACACAGGTGGGATAACGGGTTCCCTCGACCGCTGGCATCGTGCCCTCAATGGTAACCACATGATCCCAGTCGTCGCCAAAATCGTAACAATACGAGAACTTCTTCACCCCATCCTGCACCAGCTTGTCCAGCCGGACACGACTTTCGGGGGCAACATCCTCCCCCGCCGCCGGGTTACCATACTGCGCGCCGTTGATCTCAAAGACATGGAGGTGAGAATTCCCCCAGCCCATGGCCGCCTGGACCGCCTCGTGCAGATCCCCAAGCGTCATCTGCCCCGGCATCAGAAGCCTCCGCCAGATGGGCGGCTTGATCTCCCGCAAGGCAACTTTCAGCTTCACGATCGAACCGGGCTTTGCCTTTCCGCTCATCCGGCACCCTCCAAAATCCGGTTATTCCACCATCTCCGGCACGTCCGCATCCTCTTCCGCCGGCGCCTCGGTGTGGCGTCCCTCGGAATACTCGAATGTCAGGGCCTCGTCCACAACCCCCACCTTGACCAGTCCGCCCTTGGCCAGCTTGCCGAACAGCAGTTCCTCGGCGACAGGCTTTTTGACATGTTCCTGAATGATGCGGGCCAGAGGGCGCGCGCCCATGTGGCGGTCATAGCCTTTGCGACCCAGCCAAGCGCGGGCCTCCGGTGAAAGCTCGATGGTCACGTCGCGGTCGGCCAGTTGAACTTCGAGCTGGATCACGAACTTGTCCACCACATGGCCCATGACCTCCGGCGTCAGACCGGCAAAGCTGATGATGGCGTCCAGACGGTTGCGGAATTCCGGTGTGAACATCCGCTCGATGGCTTCCCTGTCGTCGCCCTCGCGGCCCTCGCGCTCAAAGCCGATGGCCGCGCGGGCCAGCTCGGAGGCGCCGGCGTTGGTGGTCATGATCAGGATCACGTTACGGAAATCAATGCTTTTGCCGGTGTGGTCGGTCAACTTGCCGTGGTCCATGATCTGCAACAGGATGTTGAACAGATCCGGGTGCGCCTTTTCGATTTCGTCCAGCAACAGCACGCAGTGGGGGTGCTGGTCGATGGCATCGGTCAGCAACCCGCCCTGGTCAAAGCCGATGTAGCCGGGAGGCGCACCGATCAACCGCGATACCGAGTGACGCTCCATATACTCGGACATGTCAAAGCGCGTCAGCTCGATACCCAGGGTGTGGGCGAGCTGGCGGGCGACCTCGGTCTTGCCGACCCCGGTCGGGCCGGAGAACAGGTAGGCGCCGATGGGTTTTTCCGGCTCGCGCAGACCGGCCCGGGCGAGTTTGATGGCGCTGGAGAGGGCGTCGATGGCGCGATCCTGGCCGAACACCAGGGTCTTCAACTGGGTATCCAGGTTCCGCAGCGCCTCCTTGTCGTTGCGCGAGACGCTCTTGGGCGGAATGCGGGCGATTTTGGCGACGATTTCCTCGATGTCGCGCACGGTCACCGTCTTGCGCCGCCGGTTTTCCGGCAACAGCATCCGCGAGGCGCCGACCTCGTCGATCACATCCAGAGCCTTATCCGGCAACTTCCGGTCGTGGATGTAGCGCACCGACAGCTCCACCGCCGAGCGGATGGCTTCGGCGGTGTAGCGAACCCGGTGATGGTCCTCGTAATAGGTCTTCAGCCCGCGCAGGATCTTGACCGTGTCCTCGACCGACGGCTCGTTGATGTCGATCTTCTGGAAGCGCCGCACCAGCGCCCGGTCTTTCTCGAACTGGGTCCGGTATTCCTTGTAGGTGGTGGAGCCGATGCAGCGGAGCTGTCCCGCCGCCAGCGCCGGCTTCAACAGATTGGAGGCGTCCATGGACCCGCCCGAAGTGGCGCCGGCGCCGATGACGGTATGAATCTCGTCGATGAACAAAATGGCGCCGGGAAAGGCTTCCAGTTCGGCAATCACCGTCTTCAGGCGCTCCTCGAAGTCGCCGCGATAGCGGGTGCCCGCCAGCAGGGTTCCGATGTCCAGGGAGAAAATGGTGGCCTTGAGCAACACCTCGGGCACCTCGCCCCGGACGATGCGCCGTGCGAGACCCTCGGCAATGGCCGTCTTGCCGACGCCGGGATCGCCGACGTACAGGGGGTTGTTCTTGGTGCGGCGGCATAGAATCTGGATGGTGCGCTCGATCTCCGGCTCGCGGCCGATGAGCGGGTCGATCCGGCCGTCGCGCGCCTTTTTGTTCAGGTCGATGCAATAGGCTTTGAGCGCCTCGGTGCCTTTCTTGACCACTGTTTCCGCCTGTACGTCTTCGTCGGCGCCGTGCACGGTCCGGTTCTCGCCGCGCTGGCCGGATTTGGCGATGCCGTGGGACAGGTAGTTGACGGCGTCCAGCCGGGTCATGTCCTGGAGCTGGAGGTAATAGACGGCATGAGACTCCCGCTCATTGAACAGGGACACCAGCACGTTGGCCCCGGTCACCTCGTCCCGTCCCGACGCCTGCACATGGATGGCCGCCCGCTGGACCACCCGCTGGAACCCGGCGGTGGGTTTGGGGTCGGAAAGCTGGCTGGAAACAGGCGAATTTGATTCGCTGTCCAGGAACTCGATCAGTTCCCGCCGCAATCGCTCCACGTCTACGTTGCACGCCCGGAACACCGCCATGGCGTCCTGGTCGTCGGCCAGAGCCAGCAAAAGGTGTTCCAGCGTCGCATATTCATGGCGCCGCTCGCTCGCCAGCGCCAGCGCCCGGTGGAGGCTTCGCTCCAGATTTCGCGACAACATCGGTTCCCGTCCCTTTTCCCGCCTAATCTTTCTCGCCCTTTTCCCGCCTAATCTTTCTCGATCGTGCACTGCAACGGGTGCTGGTTCCTTCGCGCCAGATCCATTACCTGTTGTACCTTGGTTTCCGCAACCTCATACGTGAAGACGCCGCAGATGCCGACGCCGCGTTGATGAACATGCAACATGATCCGCGTCGCCTCCTCGCGGCTTTTGTTGAAATACGACTCAAGGACGTGAACGACGAATTCCATCGGCGTGTAGTCGTCATTGAGCATCAATACCTTGTACATCGACGGCCGCTTGGTCTTGAGGCGGCTTTTCGTGGCCACGTCCGTGTTGGTGCCTTGGTTGTTGCCCTTGTCGTCGTCGGTGTTGTTATCGCCCATGATTCCGTTCCGGCCAGGATCCCCGTCGCACCCCTTACTCATATCATATTGGCACTGCGGCCGTTACAAAAAGAGCCATTTTTCAACATATGGATTTCAGCCATGGACAGACGCCTAAAGTTTTTTTATGTTCGCAGGGAACGTGAGCTAAAGGTACTAACCATAGTGAGGGAACGTAAGTTGGATCACCGTGAATGGTTATCCGTAAGCCAGCGGCCAAGTCGCCGCACCCCCGGCAGATGGCCTGGCGGATGGGTCGTGGCCATGGTGCTTTTGCTGGTGGTGTTGCTGGGGACGGCCGGGCCGGCCATGGCGGGGTACGCCTCCATGGTGATGGATGCGGACACGGGGGCGATTCTCCAGGCCCAGGGCGTTGACAACCGCAATTATCCCGCGTCTCTGACCAAGATGATGACGCTGTATCTGGCGTTTGAGGGCCTGGAGTCCGGAAAATTCAAACTGAACACGCCGCTGCCCGTGTCGGCGCGGGCCACGAAGCAGGCTCCCTCCCGGCTGGGGGTGATGCAGGGCCAGACCATCACGATGGAGAATGCCATCCTCGCCCTGGTCACGAAATCGGCCAATGATGTCGCCTGCGTGATCGCCGAGGCCGTGGGCGGCACCGAGCCGCTCTTTGCCGCCAAGATGACCACCACCGCTCACCGTATCGGCATGGCTCATACCGAATTCCGCAACGCTTCGGGATTGCCGCACAAGGGTCAGGTGACCACGGCCCGTGACATGGCGACTCTGGCGCGGGCGCTGATTCGCACCTATCCGCAGTATTATCACTATTTCAGCACCCGCCAGTTTCAATACGGTGACAACCTCATCCACTCCCACAACCGGGTGATGCTGAATTACCCTGGCGCCGACGGGCTGAAGACGGGCTACATTGCCGCCTCCGGCTTCAATCTGGTCACCTCGGCCAAACGCGACGGCCGCCGCCTTATCGGCGTCGTGCTTGGGGGGCGCACCGCCAAGTGGCGGGATCGCCGGATGGCGGATCTTCTGGATGCCGGATTTGCTCATCTGAACGGACAGCCTCCCGGCAAGGTTGTTTTGCGGGCACCGCCCCCTCCGGCGGAAGATCTTGTCCCGGTCGCCGCTGAAGTTCCCGTCAAGCTGATCCCGCCAAAGGCGAGTGCTCCGGTCCGGGTCCGGAACGTTGCCGCGGAGGAGGAACCGCATAAGGCGCACCCTGCCGCCGTTGCGGAAACCGGGAGCTGGGGGGTCCAACTGGGCATCTTCCACAAACAGGCTCAGGCGCACGCGGCCGCCGTGGCGGGTAACGGTGCGTTGGGGGATAACGCAGGCAAGATCCTTGTCGTATCCGCCCATAGCCGGGGGAAAACCCAGTACATGGCCCGCATCGTCAGTATGAGCAAGAAGCAGGCGAAGGCGGCCTGTTCCCGTATGGGACGCCATAAGTCTCAATGCCGTGTCGTGACTCCGAGCGGGGAACTGGCCGGCCGGCGTTGAGACTGGGCTGCCGGTAGTTTCCATGCCGGCATATGGAGATTATCGGCCGACTCGTCCAGCCAGGCGATGAGAGCCGTGAAGCCGCTTTCATCTTTGCTTGGCAATCTCCATCCCAAGAAGGTTCCGATACGTTTGCTCCGATGGCTGCACAAAAAGCTTGCATCCGGGAAAACACGTATGCGTATATACAATGAGGTAGGGTGGTATCTCTCACTCCTTGAATTTCGCACTCACGATTTACTGGAAAATAACGTGTCTGTACCTGTCAAGGCGCCAACCCGGCTATTGCCGTTGACGATTCTCGGAACCTGCACGGTGGCGTTATGCCTCACGGTGGCGTTATGCCTGTCGACGCCGGTTCTGGCCCAGCAAAAGATCCCTGGTGCGATCGCGCCGGGCCGCATTGAAAAGCAGTACGAAAAGCCGGCGGTGCCGCAATCGGTGCTGGAACCCGTGGTGCCGGAAACGCCCGAGCAGGCCCCGCCGCCCAACGCCGCGCAAATCCGGTTCACGCTGACCGAACTCACGGTCGAGGACAGCACCGTGTTCAAGGACACGGATTTCCGGCCGATCTACGAAAAACTGCTGGGCAAGGACATTGCGCTGTCGGACATCTACAAGGTCGCCGAGGAGATTACCGCCCTGTACGGCCAGGCTGGCTATGCCTTGTCGCGGGCGATGGTTCCGGTACAGACGATCCACGGCGGCGTGGTTCACCTGAAGGCGGTGGAGGGCTACGTCGACAAGGTGCAGGTGGAGGGGGACGCCGGTTTTCTCACCGGCCGGCTGATGGCCATTGCCCGCCACATCACCGACTCCCGCCCCCTGCGCGCCCAGGTGATGGAGCGCTATCTCCTGCTGGCCAACGACCTGCCGGGGATTTCGGTCAGTTCGGTCATGAAGCCGTCGGAAGACAGCAAGGGCGCGGCCACCCTGGTTCTGGTCACCGATTACAGGCCGGTAGCCACCAGCGTCACCATGGACAACCGCGCCGCCCGCACCACCGGCCCGCTGGAGGAGACCTTCGGGGTGACGGAGAACTCGTGGGCGGGTCTGGGGGAGCGTACCGACCTGCGCTATATCCGGGGCGGCGACAACCAGTTACGCTACATCGACTTCGCCCACCAGGAGTTGCTGAACAGCGAGGGCACCAAGGCTGACTTCACGGCAAACCAAAGCCATTCCAACCCCGGCTGCAACCTCAACTATCTAAGCATGAACACCACCAGCAATATTGCCGGCCTCGACATCGCCCCCCCCGTCCTCCGCACGCGGGCCGAGACCCTGATCGGCAAGTTCGGCGCCGATTACAAGAATTCTTCCGTCAAGTGGCTTGGCAACCAGATCGATACCGAGGACCGCACCCGCGATTTGAATATTGGCGGCTCCTACGACTTCGCCGACAAGTACCAGGGCAAGACCCTGGTGACCGTCACCCTTACCAAGGGCTTCAACATTCTGGACGCCACCAAGCCCGGCCGCTCAACCCCCCTGTCCACGGCGCACGGCCGCGATGATTTCTTCAAGGCCGATGCCGAGATCGTGCGGAACCAGGCCGTGGTCGACAAGGTCAATCTCCAGATGGGAGTCAGCGGCCAGTGGGCGGCCAATTCCCTGTTATCTTCCGAGCAGTTCGGTTTCGGCGGCGAGCCCTATGGCCGCGCCTATGATTCCTCGGAACTCACCGGCGACAGCGGCCTTGCCGGCAAGGGCGAGTTACAGTACACGATCGACGATGCCGACCTTAAACTGAAGTATTTGCAGCCTTTCATCTATTACGACCTCGGCGTCGTGTCGCACCGGATGCCGGTGAACCAAAAGACGAACGAATTCGCATCCTCCGCTGGCGGCGGCCTCCGCGCGGGTGTCACCGACTGGATTACCGGCTCCGTGGAACTGGACAAGCCGCTGACTCATAATGTGGCGGCCTATTCGCCAGGACGTGCGCGGGATCCCAGGATGTTCTTCAACATGAACATTCATTATTGAGAGCGGAGGTGTTCGCCATGAACGACCCAATGAACCTGACCCCGGCGCCCCCCCCGGCGACCCATAGCCCAAAGTGGACCTTCCGCAGTATTCTGCTGGCCTCAACCGCCCTGTCCCTCAGCGCCGGTCCGGCCCTGGCGCTGCCGCAAGGCGGCACGGTGGCCGGCGGCAACGCCGCCATCGCTCAGACCGCCCCCAGGACCCTGACCATCAATCAAAGCTCCGGCAACGCCATTATCAACTGGCAGAGCTTCAACATCGCCCCCGGCGAGACCACCCGTTTCAACCAGCCCTCGGCCTCGTCGTTCACCCTGAACCGCATCACCGGCGGCGACCCCGCCCGGATCCTGGGCACGTTGAGCGCCAACGGCGGGGTCATGATCGTCGATCCCAACGGCGTCGTTTTCGGGCCGAACAGCCGGGTGAATGTCGGCAGCATCGTTGCCGCGACCGCCGACATCAGGAACAAGGACTTCATGGCCGGGAACTACGTTTTTGCCACCCCCGGCAATCCCAACGCCAGGATCGTCAACCAGGGCAGCGTGACCATCGCCGACAAGGGTCTGGCGGCGTTCGTAGCGCCAGGGGTGGAAAACGCCGGGGCCATCGTCGCCCGGCTGGGCAAGGTGAGTCTGGCGTCGGCCAACATCTTTACCCTGGATCTGTACGGCGACCGGCTGGTCAATGTGGCGGTAAGCGGTCAGGTGCTGCAACAGCTCACCGGCCTGTACGGTCAGCCGGTCCTGGCCCCGGTCCTGGCCAATGTCCAGAACTCCGGCCAGATCCTGGCCGACGGCGGCAAGGTCGTGCTCTCGGCCAACGTGGCGCGGGAGGCGGTCAACAACGTGATCAGCTCC
>JADFXL010000062.1 GCA_015233585.1 Alphaproteobacteria bacterium
AAAATAATACTTCCTGTTGGAGCCACATCACCGGTAACGTTTTTGCGTCCTCTAGCCAGCGATTCGGGGATCGCAACAAAATTCCGCCGTAATCGTGGAATAAATTCGTTAAATATGTCCGCAACCATCCGCCGGGAATCGTTGGTTGGAGGGGCGCCCTGCAACAGTTCAAGGGACTCACGTTTGTTACCTCGCAGCTTATCGGCCCGCCTCCTGGTATTGACGATCTTTTTCGTCATGCTGGCCGAGGTACTGATCTACGTTCCATCGATTGCACGATTTCGTGTTGACTATCTGGAGAGGAAACTCGACGAGGCCCATCTTGCGGTCATGGCACTTCACGCCACTCCGGCCGGTCTTTTCGACCCCGATCTTCAAAGCCGTATCCTTCGACATGCCCAGCTCATAAACGTCGCGATCCAGTTGCCCGGCGCCTACAAGGTCATGGTGGGGGCGGAGATACCGGATACGGTCGATGAATTTTATGATCTGCGGGATACCGTCTTCACGAAACTGGTCACCGATGCGTTCACCACCCTGGCGCGTAGCGGCGATCGGATTCTGGCGGTGACGGGGCCTTCTCCCAAGGATGACGATGCCCAGGTGGAGGTGTTCCTGCGCGAGGTGCCGCTACGTGAGGCGATGATCCGCTATTCCGGGCGCATTCTTGGCCTTAGCGTGTTCATTTCCGTGATGTCGGCGACTTTGGTTTACTATACCCTGCAATGGTTGATGGTCGGCCCGATGCGCCGTCTCACCGCCAGCATCACGGCGTTCCAGGCTGCGCCCGAGGATCAAAGCCGGATCATCCGCCCTTCTCGCCGCAACGACGAGATTGGACTCGCCGAACGGGCTTTGAGCGATATGCAGCAGGAATTGCGCGTTGCCTTGGCCCAGAAGGCCCGGCTCGCTGGCGTCGGTATTGGCGTGGCCAAGATATCTCATGACCTGAAAGGTCTTCTGACCAGCGCCATGCTCGAATCGGATCGCCTGGAAGCTACGGCTGGCAGCGACCCGGAAATCGGCGCCCTTACCACCGGTATTTGTAGCGCCCTGGATCGGGCGGTAGCATTATGCAACCATACATTGTCCTTTGCCAAGGAAGGTCCGCCGCAGCCACAACCCGGTGCAGTGCCGGTTCGTGCTCTGATCGAGACGGTAATGGCGGGGCTTGGTGGGGCAGGTGGGGAGCCTGTATTCGATAACGGCATCCCCGCCGATCTTGTTGTGACTGCGGATCCAGAGCTATTACGCCGCGTGCTTGATAACCTGGCACGCAATGCCGTCGAGGCCGGAGCCCACAGGGTGTGGTTCCGCTGGGTAACTGAGGCATCCGGGCTGCTCCTTCGGGTTGGCGACGATGGGCCGGGGTTGCCGACCCGGGCGCGCAAAAACCTGTTTCAGCCGTTTGCGGGCTCGGCCCGGCCCGGCGGCACCGGCCTCGGTTTGCCCATCGCGCGGGAGCTGATGCTGGCCCAGGGCGGCGACTTGGCTCTGGCGCAAACCGGACCGGATGGCACGGTGTTCGAGTTGCGGATTGGTGGAAATCAGCAAGGGACTTGATCAAAGTTTCAACACGCCGCCATGCCGCATAAGCCTGTCGCGTTCCACAAACGGCTATGTTATTATCATTATAATGAACAAATAGTTCATATCTCATTGGTATATAACAAAGGTCAAGCATCCATGCCCCACACCCGTGTTACCATTACGCACTTTCTGATTGACGAGCAGCGCCGGTATGGTGGTACCGGCCACTTCACCACCCTGGTCAATGATATCGTCACCGCCTGCAAAATGATTTCGCACCAGGTCAACCGAGGTTCGCTGGCGGGCAATCTGGGGCTGGCGGGCAGCGAGAACGTTCAGGGGGAAACTCAGAAAACCCTTGACGTGGTAACCAACGAAATTTTCCTTCATTTGAATGCGTTAGGCGGTAACTACGCGGGCATGGCTTCGGAGGAAATCGACGATGTCCACGTCGTGTCTCAGGAGGGAAGCGGCAAATACCTCCTGCTGTTTGATCCTCTCGACGGCTCGTCGAACATTGATGTCAATATCGCGGTTGGCACCATTTTCTCGGTCCTGCGCTGTCCCGCCGGCATCGAGACGCCCAGTGCCGCTCAGTTCCTGCAAAAGGGCGCGCAGCAGGTTGCCGCCGGATACATCCTTTACGGCGCTTACACGATGCTGGTGCTGTCCACTGGTCATGGCGTCAAGGGCTTCACGCTTGACCAGGATATCGGCGAATTTGTGCTGACCAATCCAGACAGGAGGGTTCCGGCCGATACCAACGAATACGCCATCAACGCCTCACGCTCCGAGTTATGGGAACCCCCGATCCAGCGTTACATCAAGGAATGCCAGGCTGGCAAAAACGGCCCGCGCGGCAAAAGCTTCAACATGCGCTGGGTCGGTTCGATGGTGGCGGATGTTCACCGTATCCTGTGCCGGGGCGGGGTGTTTCTCTATCCGATCGATTCGGGAAATCGGGACAAGGGCGGCAAACTGCGACTGCTGTACGAAGCCAGTCCCATGGCCTACATCGTCGAGCAGGCTGGTGGCATTGGTACGACCTGCCGAGGCCGCATCCTTGACCTCACGCCCACCAGCCTGCATCAGCGTTGCGCCGTTGTCCTCGGTTCGCGAAACGAGGTCGAGCGCATCGAAAGCTATTACCGCGAGCATGGGTGATACGGGGCTGTTGCACCGGAGGGTCGGGTGAGAAAATTGGACGGAAGATAATGGGCTGCCACCCATACCCGCCTGGGGCCATTGGCCCCAAACCCCATTTTCTGGTTGCCCGGATGTGATTGCCAGTCACCCAAAAGTTCATAAATCAATGGGTTTCCAAAGGCCTCCGGCCTTTGGCGGGTGTGGGCAGAGCCCACATCCTTCAAATGCGATTGCCCTGGTCCCTGAGTTCCCAATTGACGTTACGGGAGAGCGGCGTGTAATAGTACACAGCGTGTCCTCGTAGCTCAGCTGGATAGAGCAACGGTTTCCTAAACCGTGGGTCGGAGGTTCAAGTCCTCTCGAGGACGCCAAGTCCCCTCATCCACCTCGATAGCAAACGCGGCGGAAATCAACGCGCGCGTATAGGGCTGGCTTGGTCTGGCGAACAGAGCCGCCGCCGGGCCAGCCTCGACCACCCGGCCATCCTTCAACACCACCAGTTCGTCGGCCAGCGCCCGCACCACGCGCAGATCGTGGCTGATGAACAAATAGGCAAGCTTGTGCCGGATCTGGAGTTCTCGCAGCAGATCCACCATCTGCGCCTGCACCGACACGTCCAGAGCACTGGTCGGCTCATCAAGCACAATGAACCTTGGCTTCAAGGCCAGAGCGCGGGCAATGGCGATGCGCTGGCGCTGGCCACCGGAAAATTCGTGCGGATAGCGGTCCTGGGTTTCGGGATCAAGCCCCACCTCCGTCAACGCCTGGGCGATCCTGAGCCGGCGCGCCTCCGGGCTGCCGCCAAGGCCGTGGACGACCAGACCTTCCTCGACGATCTGCCCCACCGACAGCCTGGGGCTGAGCGAACCATAGGGATCCTGGAACACGATCTGCATTTCCCGGCGCAACGGACGGAGCGCCCGTGAACCCAGACGGTCGATAGCGCACCCCTGGAAGCGGATCGGGCCGTCGCTGGCGATCAGTCGCAGCAGGGCTTTGCCCAGCGTGGTCTTGCCTGAACCACTTTCACCAACCACACCCACGGTATGGCCCTCGCGAATGGTCAACGTCACCCCATCGACGGCCTTGATCGGGGCGGCGGCGGGCTGGAACAGGCCCCTGCGGTTGGGGAACCAGACTTTCAGGCCGTTGGTCGCCATTACCTCCGGCGCGTCCGGGGCCGCAGGAACCGGCTCGCCATGCGGTTGGGCGGCGAGCAGGGCCTGGGTATAGGGATGTTCCGGCGCCGTCAGGATCCGGTTGACGGCCTGATGCTCGACCATCTGACCATCCTTCATCACGCACACGGTGTCGGCGATCTTGCGCACGATGGATAGATCATGGGTAATGAACAGCACCGCCATGCCAAATCTGGCCTGCAAGTCTTTCAGGAGTTTTAGAATTTGCGCCTGGATGGTGACATCCAGCGCGGTGGTTGGCTCGTCGGCAACCAGCAGGTCCGGCTCGTTGGCCAGCGCCATGGCGATCATTACCCGCTGGCGCTGGCCGCCCGACAACTCATGCGGCAGCGCGCCAAGCCGCTCCTTCGCCGCCGGCAAGCCAACCAGATCCAGCAGTTCCAGCACGCGGTCGCGGCATTTGCTTCCCCGTAGCCCCCTGTGAATCTCCAGCCCCTCGCCAATCTGGCGCTCGATGGAATGCAGCGGATTGAGTGAGGTCATTGGCTCCTGAAACACCATGGCGACCCGGTCGCCACGTACCGAGCGCAGCACCGGCTCTGACGCGCCCACCATTTCGCGGCCCAGGAGCCGGATGCTTCCCCCGGGGTGCCAGGCGACCGGATAGGGCAACAGTTGCAGGATTGACAGGGCGGTGACGGTCTTGCCCGAGCCGCTTTCCCCGACCAGAGCCATGGTCTCGCCACGCATCAGGTCGAACGATACCCGGTCTACCGCCCTGACCTCGCGAGGCGGGCGGCCGAACGATACGGACAGGTCACGAACCTGCAACAGGGGTGAATTTGTGACTTTCTCGGTCATGCCACGGTCCAATGGCCCCGCGTAGCCTTAATGAGCGAAAATATCGCTCTCGTCCGCCCAGCCGCCAAGATCAAGCGCAGCCCTGTGGGGCATGAAGGCAAAACAGGCCATGGCCAGATCGTACCGGCCTTCGCGTACCAGCAGGATATCGAGTTGCCGCTTCAAGGCATGAAGATGGAGAACATCTCCCGCAGCGTAATCGACCTGAGCCGGGCTGAGTTCCGCAACACCCCAATCGGAGGATTGCTGCTGTTTGGATACCTCGATTCCAAGGAGATCGCGGCATACGTCCTTCAGCCCGTGGCGTTCCACATTGGTGCGGATCAGCTTCGAGGCAATCTTGGTGCAATAGACGGGACTGCATACGATGCCAAGCCAGCGGCTTATCATCGCCACATCAAAGCGGGCGAAGTGGAATATCTTGGTCACGAGGGGATCGGCCAAAAGAGCGCGCAATCTCGGTGCGGCGTAGTCGCCGTGCAGATGAACCACATGACACACGCCATCGCCCGCCGAAAGCTGGACCACACACAGACGATCCCGCCACGGATTCAACCCCATGGTCTCGGTGTCAACGGCAACCAGATTGCCGAGTGCCAGCCCTTCCGGCAAATCATCATGGTGATAGTGAGCAAGCATAAAAGCGACCTCAGGCCATGATCGAAACGCGGAGACTCCGGCCCGGCATCAGAACGCCGCTATGGGAACAATCGTGACCGTAGCGACGTTAAGTTTAAGGGACGTTATGTGTAAGGAGTGACGTTAACGGGATGGTGCCCAGGAGAAGACTCGAACTTCCACGACATTTCTGCCACAGGTACCTGAAACCTGCGCGTCTACCAATTCCGCCACCTGGGCGTGGCCCGTTCCGATCACGACCGGAGACCAACGGATAAACTGCCCGAACCAACATGTCAACAGATGTTACAGGGCAATCGCATTTGGCCATCCGCCGGTAACGAAGAGCTGCCGTCCATACCCATCTGGCAGGTATGGGCGGCAGTGAACTTCCAGCACTATAACACGAATTGCTGCTCGATCAATTCCATTGCAAGTGGCGTATCCGGGGTGAAACGGAAAGATACGTCGTCACTCTTGTACAGCAGTCCGGTGGTGAACTGATCGTCCAGCATCAGACGGCGAAAGGCCTCGTTCCGGTCGGAAGTCGGCTCACCAAACCCGGTATGAACCCGCTGTTTGTATTCACGCTGTTCCGGCCGATAGGTCACGCACGGACTCAAGACCTCGATCAAGGCAAAACCGGGGTGTCGGATGCCTTCCACGATCAGCTTGGTCACGCTCATGGGGTCGCCGGAGAAACCGCGCGCGATAAAGGTGGCCCCGGCGGACAGCGCCAGTTCCAGCGGACGGAAAGGCGCGACGCCCGGCCCGTTGGGGGTCAGTTTGCTATTTTCCCAGTCGCACTCAGTGGTCGGCGATGCCTGCCCCTTGGTCATGCCGTAAACCGCGTTGTCCATCACGAGATAGGTGATGTCAACATTGCGGCGGCAGGCATGGATGAAGTGGTTGCCACCGATGGAATAGCCGTCGCCGTCACCACCCACGGCCACCACGGTAAGATCCGGCCGGGCCAGCTTGAGGCCGGTAGCCAGCGGCAGCACGCGGCCATGGATGCTGTGAAAGCCATAGGCCGTGGTGTAGGCCGGCAACCGGGACGAACACCCGATGCCCGACATCAGCGCAACCTGTTCCTTGGGAATCCCCATGTCGGCAAAAGCACGCACTGTGGCGGCCAGCACGCCGTAATCACCGCAGCCGGGACACCAGACCGGAGCAAGGTTCGATTTGTAATCCTGCGGCCTGGCCGCCGATGCCTTGACTAAACTCTCCATTCCGTCCTCCTCAGGCCATAGCTTTCAGGCGAACCTGAATCTCGTGTGGGCGCATGGGCAGCGGACCAGGTCGATAAAGGGCCTGTACCGCAGCAGGCAGGTCATAGAAAGCCCGCAGGAAGCGGTAGAATTGTCCGGAATGATTCTGCTCCACCACCAAAACGCGCTTGATCCCGGCCAATGCCGCCGCCATTCGTTCCGGCTGCACGGGGGTGATGAGGCGTACGGCGATCACCCGGGTGGCCACGCCTTCGGTGGCTGCGCGCATGGCGGCCTCACGGACTGGCCCAGTGACAGACCCCCAGGTAATGACGGCAGTGGTGGGTGTGCCGCCAAAATCCTCGATATCGGCCCAGCGATCCCCGAAATCGTAGGAGGTGAGCTTGCGCAGACGCTTGTCCGACTGGGCCTGTTGGTGTTCGGCCTTGGTCGATGGCATTCCGCCTTCGCTATGAGCCAGTCCCTCGGCCGTATATTCGCCAGCAACCATGCCGGGCAAACTCATTGGCGAAATGCCATCCTCTGTGATGGCGTAACGATTGTACGTCTCCGAACCACCTTCGAACAGACGCCGTTTGGCGACGATCCCGGAGGCAGGGGGGTGGTCGATGATGGCGCGCGCCTGGCCCATCGCCTGGTCGGACAGAACGATGGTCGGGCATTGAAGCGCCTCTGACACCTGCACGGCCCATTCGGTGGTGTGCAGGCAGTCGGAGATGGAGGTTGCGGCAATCACGATGTGGGGGGCATCGCCATGTACGCCGTAGACGGCAATATTGAGATCCCCCTGCTCGGATTTGGTGGGAATGCCGGTGGAGGGGCCACCGCGCATCACGTTCACCACGACGATGGGCGTCTCGGAAGCGATGGCCAGTCCGAGCGCTTCGATCATCAGCGACAGACCGGGGCCGGAGGTGGCCGTCACAGCCGGAATGCCGCCGTAGGAGGCGCCGATGCACATGACCACGGCGGACAATTCGTCTTCGGTCTGAACCAGATTGCCACCAACCTTGGGGAGATTGGGTGCCAGCCATTCCAGAATTTCGGTGGCCGGAGTAATGGGATACGCGGCCGCGAAACGCACGCCCGCGCGCAACGTTCCCACACCGGCGGCTTCATTGCCGGTGATGCTCCATCGTGCGTGGCCCTGAGCCGTCGCACTGGCAAGCCGTGCGGTCTCCCCTGCGGCAGTGGAGGCGGCAAATCCAGCGGCAACGGCGGCGCTGGCATTTTCCATGGCCTCGACTCCCTTGCGGTGCAAGGACCGGTGCAGGATCGCCAGCACGGGATCGGCGGGTATTCCGACCAGAGCCGCCACCAGTCCGAGGCCAACCATGTTGGGGCGGCTGCCGGGACGATTGGCGGCAAGATTGGTGAATGGCACCATGACAACACGGGCGCCAGATGCCGCGACGGACGCCGGCACCGCGCCCGTGGCAGGGTCGGCGATCACGACGCTGGCAGGGGTCAGCGGCAGTTCGGCGAGGAAGCGTTCAATGTTGCCCCAGTCAAAAGCCACCAGGAGGTCGAACGTATCATCCGCGCTCTGAACAGGTGCGGTGGACAACCGCAGCAGGGCTACCGATTCTCCGCCGCGAATCTGCGGCCCGAGAGAACGCCCCATCAGCCCGTAGAAGCCTGCCTGGGCCGCGGCATCCAGCAGAATCTGACCAGCGGTCATCACGCCAGCCCCACCACTGCCAGTCAATGCAATCGAAACGGAATTTTGAACCATATACCCTCCAGGCCCATATACCTTCCAGGCCCATATACCTTCCAGTTTACGTGCGCCCGGCTAATTCGTGACCAGACCAAGATCGCCGCCATTTCCTTACCATCGGCAGGCTTCGACGACCAATAGCCGGGGAAAGCAATGCACGAGAGGCACCATGCCGCCCGGGCATGGTAGCACGACATGTTCTTCGCAACTACGCCTTAATAACGGGCTTCGGTCGGTTGTGCCTTAAAAACGGTCGTCGGCCGGAGGGTCTGTCCCGGAAGATTGGTCGAGCGTGGTTGAATCCGGGGCTGGCTGCGTTTCTTGGGATGTCGACTCGGGTATTGCGGACTCGGGTATCGCGTCCGCATCGGGTGGTGTCACCGCTTCGGGAATGGATGGCTCGGAAACGATGGCTTCGCTGACGATCTCGCCCGGCGTCTCGGGAGCCGCTTCCGACCCCATCAGCACGACTGGGGCCTCTTTTTTGCGGCTGGCACGCGGTTTGGCCGGCGCGCGCGCCGGTTTTTTGGCTGGGGCTTCGGTGGAGGATGCCTTCACGGCCCTGCGGCGTGGCTTGGCGACAGGGGCCGGTACGGCGGCGATCGGTTCAATAATCTCCGGGGCTTCGCCAATTCCATCACTCTCGGAACCGCAAGCCAGGGCAGGCTCCTCAGCGGATTCGACGACCGCCTTGACATCGCCGACTTCGATAATCCTGGAGGGTTCGACGACATCAATGAAGTCGTCATCTTCCGCAACCTCGCTATCGAAAGAGATGTTGGGGCTAACCAGGAAGAAATCAGGAACATGATCACCGAAGCCGAGCACGTCGTCCGAATGCTCCATGGCGCCAACCCCGGTGCCGTCATCGCGCAGGCTGCGCCGGGCCGGCCGCTGTCCTCGCGTCTCCGCCGGTGGCGGGGCGCTTCGTTCCCGACGACTGTCGCCCCCCACGGCAGCCGGGCGGATATCCCGAGTCCTGGTCTTCTCGACGGCGGCAGGACGCACCGGTTCTTCCCGCTCCAGAGGCTGCCCACGGCCCCCATCCAGTATCATGGCCACATCCACAACCTTGGGATGCTCTCGACCCCGACCGCGTTCTTTGTCCCGACCGCGTTCCTTGTCCCGGCCACGCCCACCCCGGTCTCGGCCCCCACCGTGCCGATGATCATCGAGTTCCAGTTCCAACGGTTCAATCCCTTCCATGGGAACACGGTCAATAGCTTTGCCAAGCAGCTTTTCGATGGCAATCACATGGCGGCCTTCCTCGGGCGTCGCGATGGTGAAGGCGCGGCCTTCCAGCCCGGCGCGACCGGTCCGACCGATGCGGTGGATATAGTCCTCGGCATGGATGGGCACATCGAAGTTGAAAACATGCGACATCGCCGTGACATCCAGACCCCGCGCCGCCACATCGGAACAGATCAGCAGGCTCGACTCGCCCGCCTTGAACCGCTCCAGGGTATCGGTGCGCAGGGATTGCGGCATATCGCCGTGCAGCATTACCGCCGAGAACCCATGCCGGACCAGCGATCGGTGCAGCGTGCCAATATCCCGTTTGCGATTGCAGAAGATAAAGGCGTTCTTGACCTCTTCCTTGCGCAACAGATAGCGCAAGGCTTCCCGTTTGTCGGCGTGGGCGACGACCACCAGGCCCATGGTCACCATGGCCGAAGGGGCCGCCGATGGCGCCACCCGGATTTCCTTGGGGTCCTTCAAGAACACGTCGGCCAGCCGTTTCACTTCCGGCGGCATGGTGGCCGAGAAAAACAGAGTCTGGCGATTCTTCGGCAAAAGCGAGGCGATGCGTTCGACATCGGGAATAAATCCCATATCGAGCATCCGGTCAGCTTCGTCGATCACCAGGATTTTCGCATCCGACAACAGGATACGCCCCCGCCCGAACAGATCGAGCAGTCGCCCCGGCGTGGCGATCAGCACGTCGACGCCACGGTCCAGAAGCCGCACCTGATCCGTAAAGGACTCGCCGCCGACCAGCAACGCCATGGTGAGCTTGTGGTATTTTCCGTAAAGCGTGAAGTTTTCCGCGATCTGTGCGGCCAACTCACGGGTTGGAGTGAGGATCAAGGATCGGGGCATACGCGCGCGCGCACGCCCCATCGCGAGGATCTCGATCATCGGCAGAGTGAACGACGCGGTCTTACCCGTCCCCGTCTGCGCGAGACCAAGCACATCGCGTCCCATCAGAACGACCGGGATGGCTTGCGCCTGTATAGGCGTCGGAGTCGTGTAACCGACTTCCTCAATAGCCCTAAGGGTCTCGGGGCTTAGCCCCAGGATTTCGAAACTCATTCTATTGGATTGCACCTGCAACGCTTTTCAGAACGCCAACAACAGTGCGCCCGATTCGCATGAAGATAATAGGCTGTATAGCCGTGGTGTCAATGTCCGTCATGGTCCCGCATTCATGGGCCCGCATTCAGGATCGTTGCTGGCGCGGGCCTTGATGGCGATTTTAAACTGACGATCCTTCTTGATCGCGCATTCACGACGAGCCGCGTCGCCATGCGACAGAGGGCCTTCCACATGCACGACTCGCCAAGGCCCCCGCCCCTTGGTAAAGCGTGCCCCCGTACCCGCATTGTGACGTGCCAGCCGTGCCTTCACATCCTTGGCAATTCCCGTATAGGTGATGCCGGATCGACTGTGCAATACATAGACGAAATAAGCCAATGGATCGGAACTCATGGACGGACCTCCATTCCGTTCAGTAGTGTGGTGGCGGCCGCTCGTCCTGGGACGGGGGGGACCATGTGGCTTCCATGTCGCGAAGGCGTTCCGTCAAGCGGCGTACCTGCAAGCTCAACAGGTCAATGGCGCGGCCCTGCTCCACAATTACCGACGACATCTCCTCCGCCGCCAGTTCATGATACGCCACACGGCATTCCAGATCGATCAGACGCGATTCCATCTCCGACATGTGGTTTCCTTTACCGCCCAAAAAAATCGAAAGGCCTATCCAGGTTACATCTGCGACACACAACACAATAGTCGTCCAGTACCGCTCAATTCGAGCAATAAGAGGCCGTCTGGAAAAATCTGAATTCGTTGGAATCCTGTTTGTCTTTGAATCAAGAAATTATTTGCCGGGAGTGGATACCAGAGACAAGCCAAGGCAAACGCCGGATCGTCGAGCCATCGTTCGGTTGGTGGCTCGGGCAGCGGCTTAGGCAGTCACCGCCGTGGGAGGCCGGTGACCCGTGAGCCAGGGCTTGCGCCGGAGCGTGCTGATTCTTTATTGTCTTGAATAAATCGTCCGTCCAAATCATCCGGAGCATCGACAACATCATGGCGACACATCACACGAAGGTTCTCATCCTGGGCTCGGGGCCTGCTGGTTGCGCCGCAGCGATTTACTCTGCCCGCGCCAGCCTGGAGCCGATTCTTGTTGCCGGAATGCAGCCCGGTGGCCAACTCACGATCACCAATGATGTTGAGAATTACCCAGGCTTTGCCCAGGTTATCCAGGGTCCGTGGCTCATGGAGCAGATGCAGGCGCAGGCCGTCCACGTCGGTACCCGGTTCATGGACGACACCATCCTTCGGGTCGATTTAAAAAGCCGCCCGTTCACCTGCATCGGTGACTCGGGAGATACCTATACCGGGGATACCCTGATTATCTGCACCGGCGCCTCGGCGCGCTGGTTGGGGCTGGAGAGCGAGCGGCGCTATCAGGGATTGGGCGTTTCGGCGTGCGCCACCTGTGATGGATTCTTTTTTCGCGGCAAGGAAGTGTGCGTGATCGGTGGCGGTAATACGGCCGTCGAGGAAGCCATGTTCCTGACCAACCACGCCACCAAAGTGACCGTGATCCATCGCCGTGATTCGTTCCGCAGCGAACGTATCCTCCAGAACCGGCTGTTTGCCAATCCGAAAATAAACGTCGTGTGGGACAGCGTGGTGGACGAAATCCTGGGTGGCGGCACGCCTCCGGGGGTTACGGGCGTGCGCGTGCGCAACGTCAAAACCAACGCCCTTACCGACATCCCTACCGACGGTGTTTTTGTCGCCATCGGTCACGCACCCAACACCAGCCTGTTCACCGGCGTGCTGGACATGGATGAAGCCAGCTACCTCATCACCGCCCCGGATTCGACGGCGACCAATATTCCCGGCGTGTTCGCCGCCGGTGATGTCCAGGATCGGGTTTACCGCCAAGCGGTGACCGCCGCCGGGACCGGCTGCATGGCCGCGCTGGAGGCCGACCGTTTCCTTGTCCTTAATGGCCACGGCTGACGCGGTCAGCCGGTGATAACCGACAAGCCGGGGCCAAGCCGATACGCGCAGTCTGTCATGGACTGGGACAAGCTGCGCGTATTCCATGCTGTGGCCGGGGCAGGCAGTTTCACCCATGCTGGGGAGAGTCTGGGCCTCAGCCAGTCGGCGGTCAGCCGCCAGATCGGTGCGCTGGAGGACAGCATCGGGGTCGCGCTGTTCCATCGGCACGCTCGCGGCCTGCTGCTCACCGAACAGGGGGAGTTGCTGTTCCGCACCGTCCACGACGTATTCAGCAAGCTGGCCCTGGTCGAGTCCCGCATCGCCCAATCCAAGGACAAACCCGACGGGCCGCTGACCGTCACCACCACGATCGCGTTCGGCACGTTGTGGCTGACCCCGCGACTGCGGGAATTCATTGAACTTTTTCCAGATATCGCCCTAAGCCTGCGTTTGAACGACGGCGAGCTGGATTTATCCATGCGCGAGGCCGATGTCGCCATCCGCTTTACGCCGCCACGCCAGCCCGACCTCATCCAGCGCCACCTGACGACCATGAATTACCGGGTCTATGCCTCGGCGGAATATCTGAAGCGGCGGGGTATCCCCGTGACGGCCGCAGACCTGGAAGACCATTCGATCATCGTTTACGGCGACGACGCTCATCTTCACATTCAGAATATGAACTGGCTTTTGAGCGTGGGCCGCGAGGCTGGCCAGCACCGCACGCCGATTCTGAAGGTGAATAACATCTATGGGATCTACCGCGCCGTGCAAAGCGGCATCGGCATTGCCGCCTTGCCTGACTATTTCAGCCGGGAGGTCAGTAATCTGGTACATATTCTGCCAGAGCTTCAAGGTCCCACTGTTGGTGCTTACTTTGTATACCCGGAGGAGTTACGCAATTCCAAGAGGGTTATCGTATTTCGTGATTTTCTGCTGCGCCAACTGGAGGCAATCGGTTCGGGGCAGCCGGATTAACGTGCCGCCCGGCGTAACACCCCAAATCGCCATCTTTATTTTAATCTTAATACCGACGAGCCTAATGATTGACCCACATAGGGTCATCGCCGCAATCACACACGTCATGCGCGGGCTTGTCCCGCGTACCCACGCGGTAGAGTCTGCGCTGAAGCCGGCGTGTGCGCATACGGCACGGCGTGGATGGCCGTGACGTGACCTTGCCCCCGAGCGACGCCTCCCATAGTCGGGTCTTGACCGTGGCCAAGGGCTTTGCCGGCGAGGGGGATGACGACGGCACCAGGACGGCGATATCCGAAACCCCTTCCCCCACCATCCATCACCCGCATG
>JADFXL010000063.1 GCA_015233585.1 Alphaproteobacteria bacterium
TAGTACGGCCTCAATATCCCGCTACTCGATGCGCAGCACAAAATTCTGCTCGAACAGACCAACACCGTGCTGGAAACCCTGGCCGTTGGGGCCGGACAGGCAAAGGTGCTGGAGGCGATCAATTTGTTGGTCGATTTTGCCCGTTTCCATTTCGTCGAGGAAGAGAAACTCATGGAGCGGGCCGGATTCGAAGGACTGCCCATCCATCGCGCCCAGCATGTCCGCCTGCTTGAACAGATGGCGCAAATTGAGCGGCACTTCAAGGAAGGTAGCCGGTTGACCGATGACACGGTCATTCAGCGGCTACGTGATTGGGCCGTCGATCATTTGCTTGCCGAGGATCGGAAATACGCCGCTACTCTTACGGGGAAGTATATCCAATGAGGAGGGAGGGAGTTTCCGCTTGCTAAAAGATGTGGAATTGACTTCAATCCGGGTTCAGTCCCAATTGGACGGCCCTGCCCGTTTGGGTGGCCCCGATTGGATGATGCGAAGGTTATGCCAATGGCAAGTGAAAAACTTTTTTTGACCGGCAACGAACGACGCTTCGGAATTGATGAACTCATCGTTTCCAAGACCGATCGACAGGGAAGAATCACCTACGCGAATGAGGTCTTTTGCCGCGTTGCGGGTTACACCGAAGCCCAGTTGCTGGGGCAACCCCACAGCATCATCCGCCATCCCGATATGCCGCGCTGTGTGTTCAAATTGTTGTGGGACACTATTGAGGCTGGCCGCGAGATTTTCGCCTATGTCCTCAACCGGGCGAGCAACGGCGATCATTATTGGGTTTATGCCCATGTAACGCCCAATTTTGGGCCAAACGAAGAAATCATCGGCTATCACTCCAATCGTCGTTCGCCCGAACCCGCTGCTGTGGCCGCCGTGAAACCTGTCTATGCGCAACTCCTGGCCGAAGAGCAACGCCACGCCGATCCAAAAGCTGGTCTTGCTGCTTCGATCGCGATGGTTGGTGCTTTTTTGCTCTCAAAAGGGGTTGAGTATGATAAATTCGTCCTCGGTCTCTAAGGCTGCGCTGGCGGGGGGGCTGGCTGTCCTGGCCGCGCTGGTACAAGTGGTGGTCCTGGTCGTTCAGGGTAACTGGGGTTTGGTTGGCGTCAGCCTCGTGGTGATTGCTGCGGGTTTGGGCGTGCAGTATTTTCTACGCCAGACGCAGAAAAGCCTTGAGAAGACGCAGATCGCTCTGAAGCGGGCTTGCGATGGAAATCTCGATTCCCGTGTAATCCTTATCCAGGAACACGGCGTGGTCGGCGATGTCATGCACAGCATCAACCGCCTTCTCGACGTTACCGAGGCCTTCGCCAAGGAGGCGGGTACCGCCATGAGCTATGCCAGCAAAGGCAAGTATTACCGGCCAATTCTACTCCGGGGATTGAAGGGAGAGTTCATCCACCACGCCAAGTCCGTCAACAATGCGCTTGTCATGATGGATGAGACGACCAAGGCTTTCATCAAGGGCGTCACCGCCATTGGCGCCAACATCATGGAAGTCGTGGGGTCGGTTTCGAGTACGGCAACCGAACTGGAGGCTTCGTCCGGGACGATGAGCCATGTCGCCCTTGAATCCAGCGACAAGGCAATGGTGGTCGCCGACGCCGCCGAGCAGACCTCGCGGATTGTGGCGGAGGTGGCGGAGGCCACCGAGGACGTTTCCACCCATATCTCCGAGGTCGCGCGTCAGGTGTCGCGTTCGGCGGAGATGGCGAGTACTGCGGTCGAACAGGCGGGGAAAACCGACTCCACCATCCAGAGCCTGGCCGAAGCAGCCCGGAAGATCGGCGATGTTGCCGGCCTGATCAACCAGATTGCCAGCCAGACCAACCTTCTGGCCCTGAACGCCACCATCGAAGCGGCCCGCGCCGGCGAAGCTGGCAAAGGCTTCGCCGTGGTGGCCAACGAGGTCAAGCAACTCGCCAACCAGACCGCGCGTGCGACCGGTGAGATAACTCAGCACATCTCCGACATTCGCATTGCCGCTGACAATTCCGTCTCGGCGTTGCGCGAAATCGGTGCCGTGATCCGCGATATTAACGACATTGCTTCCTCGGTGGCCGGAGCCGCTACCCAACAGGGCGAAGCCATGCGTACCATCAGTACCAACGTGCGGGATGCTTCCTCAAAGGTTCTCCATGTGGCCGAGACCATAGCGGAAGTCGCCGAGGGCGCCAGTACTACCCAGCGTGGCGCTACCGAAGTGCTGGCGGCGGCGGGGGAACTTACGCAACGTTCCATCAAGCTCAAGGATGACGTGGAGCTGTTTGTTGAAGATTTGTGCCGACGGGGCTGATCGGCGTCTTTCGGGGTTATCGCCCCGAACCCTATCTGGGGCTTATGCCCCAGACCCCCTTTTTGTTTAAGGGGTTCGGGGCCTAAGGCTCCGAGCGGATGTGGGCGGCAGCCCACGGGTTACTTTTCTATCAAATTAGCACTCAGGAACGCCATGGTGCGGCCCCAGGCCAGCTTGGTGTCATCCTTGGCGTAGTTCTTGCCGGTTGGGTTGGCAAAGGCGTGGCCGGCGTTGTACCAGTAAACGGTTGGAGTCTTGCCTATTGCCGCCATGTTGTCCTCGAAGCCCTTGACCATCTCGCGATCAATGACCTTGTCCTGGGTGCCGAAGTGGCCGAGAACCGGCCCTTTGAGTTTGGCCAGATCCTCCTTGGGTTGGGTTACGCTGCCGTAGTAGATTACGGTCGCATCCACCGGCGTGGCCAGCGCCGCGTTCAGTGCCCAGCCACCGCCAAAGCACCATCCCAGGGTTGCGACTTTTCCGGCAGCATCCTTGCCTGCAACATACCTATCGCTTCGCAACCAGGAAATCCACGCGGTCACTGTTTCGGTCGCGACGGTATTGTCCACATGGCTCACCAAGGCTTTGGCGGCTTCTGGCGTGGTGGCTATTTTGCCGTCGAACAGGTCGATGGCCAACGCCACATAGCCATGGTCGGCAAACTCGCGGGCCATCGCTTTGATCTCGTCATTAAGACCCCACCATTCATGCACCAGCATTACCGCTGGTGCCGGCGTCTGCCTGGGCAGTGCCAGGGCCGCCGACACTTTGTGTCCCACGGCGATGGTTCTGGACACCATTTGCACCGAGGCGGCGGCTTGCGCGGGGTCTGCCAGCCGTTCGCTGTCCTGGGCCGCGAAGGCCCGGCCTCCCTTAAACACGGCACTTCCAAACACGGTAGCCAGCGGGAGGCCCGCCAGTCCCTTTAGTACCAAGCGCCTGCCTTCCATGGAAAATCCCTCCTGCTCAGGTGTGGACCTTGCTTACTCGACGTCAACGCTAAACATCAGGACCGGTGTCCCTTTTTCCGCCCCTCACCTGTGCTTCCTGGGGATGCAGACGGAGGCTGGGCGGCCGCTAGTTTGTGTCTGGCTTTTTCCAGCCACTCATCGGGATCTTCCTCCCACGTACTCTCGGCGGCAGGGCGGGTTTTGACGGATCGGTGAGAGACGGTCTTCAATTTGGGTGTTGGTTTGGGTTTTAGCAGATGCGCCCTGGCGCCCATGACCGCGATGGGGGGCCCAATTACGATGGTCAGACGAACCAGCATATTCCAGAATGAAGTGCGCTGCGCCTCATCAAGAATGCTTTCTGTGCATTGGGAACGTTGCTTGAAATTCCCTCCGCAGTTGCTGATTCTATCCTCATCGTACTTTGAGCTGTGATTTTGGATCGCGTAATCGGGCATCTCGGCGAACTCTTGCCAGCCCCCAACGATCAGCCAGAATAGACAGGCTGTTGGTATGACCCACTTGACCGTGAACATTTTTAGGGCAACCATGGTTCACACTCCATTCTGCGCCATAACCATGAACGACCGGTCAATCCGCAAGTTTGACGGCGATAGCGTGGAATTCCTGGTCAATGGCCAGGAACGCAGCAATCACATCGGGATCGAAATGATGGCCAGCCCCCTCGGCGATGATCGCCACCGCCTTTTCATGAGAAAAGGGTGGTTTGTAGACACGCCTGGAAATGAGGGCATCGTAAACATCGGCCACTGCCATCAGGCGGGCCGGGATGGGGATGGCCTCGCCGCGCAGGCCTTCGGGATACCCGCCGCCGTCCCACTTTTCGTGGTGACCATAGGTGATTTCGCGGGCCAGTCGTAAAAAAGACGTGGTCTGGTCTCCGGTTCCGGAATCGAGCAGGGCACGTTCGGCAGCGAGAATGGCATCGCGACCATATTCGGAATGTCTCTTCATGATCGCGAATTCTTCATTGATCAACTGACCCGGTTTTAGCAGGATGGCATCGGGGATGCCAACCTTGCCGATGTCGTGCAACGCGGCGGATTTGAACAACAGTTCGATGGTCTGCGGATCCAGAAACGCCTTGAAGCGCGGGTGATGGCGGAGTTGCTGGGCCAGCAGCCGGACGTATTGCTGGGTCCGGCGGACGTGATTGCCGGTCTCGTTGTCGCGGGTTTCGGCCAGCGAGGCCAGGGCGAGAATGGTGATATCCTGGGTGACCGATAATTCGTAGGTACGCTCCGCCACCAGCCGTCCCAGCATCTGATTGCAATTACTAAGGTATTCGCGGGCTTTTTTGTTTTCCAGGTGGGTTTTGATGCGCGCCCTGGTTACGGTTGGTGAAATGGGCTTGGTGATATAGTCCACCGCTCCCAGCGCGAACCCTTGAGTCTCAAAACCACTGTCATTCAGGGCGGTGACGAAAATAATCGGAATGTCGGCGGTTAATGGTTCGGCTTTCAGGCGCCGGCACGCCTCATAGCCGTCCACTTCCGGCATCATGACATCAAGCAGGATCAGATCGGGTCTGGGCATGGCGCTGGCCCGCTTCAGCGCAGTTTCGGCATCCTTCGCTACCAAGGTGCGGTAGTCATTCTTCAGCAAATCGACCAGAACGTTGATGTTGATGCGCTCATCGTCGACGATCAAAATGCACGGCAGTTGATCTTGCTTCAAAGCTCAGCCTTTCCGGGATATATCAAGCAACGCGGTAATATTGGTCAAAGTTATCTGCGCAGCCTCGAACTCGAAATTTTCAATCTGTTGATTAAGACGGATATAGTCGTCGTGCCAAGCCTCCTGATCGAGGACGTTCTTGAGGCGATTCAATTCATCGACCGAACGGGCGTCACCCGCCGCCAGCATGGCGGCCAGGGCATCCATTTCGGGTAGCGTATCGGGAGGCGCGGGGGCGGCGTGATCCGATGATGGTGGGGGCGGCACGGGAACGCTGACTTCGGTGGTGGTGACGAATGCCGCAAGGCCAGACACCAACGCCGAAATGGCTTGGTCGAGTCCTGCCACGAGCTGGTTTACGATCTCGGCCTCCGCCTGAGGTTCGCTCCGCAGCCGCGTCTCCAGGCCGGCGGCGGCGGCCGTCACAGCACGCGCGCTGATCGCCCCGGCAGCGCCTGAAACGGTGTGGGCTACGCGCATGGCGGCATTCTGGTCGCCCCTGGCCAGCGCCGCACGGATAACCTCAACTTCCCGGCCATGGTCGTCAAGAAAGTAATGGAGCAATTTGCCGAACAGCACCCAGTTGCTGCCCATGCGGGTCGCGACATCCTGGAAGTCGATAAGCCCGGCCAAAGGCAAAAATTCGTGCGGTACGGTCTCCGGAGTCACGGGGGGGATGGTGACGGCCATATCGGCCCCTATCGTATCGGCCACCACGACCTCATCCTGGGTGACCGACGGCAGCCAGCGACGCAGCACCGTGACCAACTGGGAGACGTTGATGGGCTTGCCGACGAAGTCATTCATGCCAGCCGCCAGGCAACGCTCCCGATCGCCCGCCATGGTGTGAGCGGTCATCGCCACAATGGGCAAGTTGGCGAACCGGGGGTCGGCGCGAATGGCGGTGCTGGCCTGATAGCCATCCATCTGCGGCATCTGGACATCCATAAGTACCAGGTCAATGCCGCCGGCAAAAACGGTTTCCACCGCCTGTCCTCCCGTAGCCGCTGTCACCACCGCCAGACCCCAGCCCGTCAGCAATTCGGTAGCCACCTGCTGGTTGATTACATTGTCTTCGGCCAGCAAAACCTTGGCACCGCGCATGGAGATCATACTCCGGCCGGAATCGCGTGCCGATCCCTGCCGTTCTATGGATGCAGGAACGGCAACGGCCAGGGCCTTGGCAACCGCGCGATAAAGCGAGGATGGAGTTACCGGCTTGCCCAATATATGGGCTGCGGGCATGACCTCGGCCAGGTCCGCTGTGTCATAGGCGGTGACGATCAACAACGCGGGCGGGCCACCTTCACCGGCGATTTCCTTTAGACGGTGGGATAGCTCCACCCCGTCCATACCGGGCATTTTCCAGTCGCTGATGATCAAATCAAACGGTTCATGCCCCCCCAGCGGCCCGGCCGCAGCGGTGAGCCAGGACATGATCGCCGCCTCGCCGGTTCCGGCTGCTTCGGCGTGGATACCAAAGCGCGTCAGCATCTCCACCATGATATCCAGCGCGACACGGTTATTGTCCACCACCAGTACCCGCTTGCCCACCAACGCGGCGGGAGGTTGGGTCTTCACTTCCGCAAAGCTGCCCGAAGAACAGCCGAAGCGTGCGGCAAAGCGGAACGTGCTGCCCTGCCCTGGCGTGGTATCGACAACGATGGTGCCGCCCATCAGGGCTACGAATTCCCGGCAGATGGCCAAGCCAAGCCCGGTGCCGCCATACTTGCGGCTGGTGTCGGTATCGGCCTGGCTGAACGCCTGGAACAATCGCCCGCTCTGTTCGGGGTTCATGCCGATGCCGGTGTCGGCGACGGCGAAGTTCAGGACGACGTTTTCCGCATCCCGTGACTCCTGCGCGACCGCGACCACGATCTCCCCTTTCTCGGTGAATTTGACGGCATTGCCGATCAAATTGGTGAGAACCTGACCCAGACGCAAGGAATCCCCTAAAATCTGCTGCGGAACGTCGCTGGCGATTTTGATAAGAAACTCAAGACCCTTGGCCCGGATGGCGTGCAGAGTAATGGCGGTGACATCGGCCAGGACATCGTCGAGGCGGAATTCCAGCACCTCTAGCTTCATCTTACCGGCTTCGATTTTGGAAAAATCGAGCACATCGTTGACGATACCCAGCAGGGCCTTGCCGGAAGCCTCGATCTTGCTCAGATAGTCCCGCTGTTTTTCATTGAGCGTAGTACGCAGGGCCAGATGCGACAGGCCGATGATGGCGTTCATCGGCGTGCGAATTTCGTGGCTCATGTTGGCCAGGAATTCCGATTTGGCCCGCATGGCCTCCTCGGCGCGGTCCCTGGCCAGGGCCAACTCGTGGGTGCGGGTCTCGACCTTGCGTTCCAGCGAGGCGTTGGCTTCCACCAGTCGCGCCTGCGCCAGTTTGAGTGCCGTGATGTCCGAGAAAAAGGCGATATAGTTAACGATATGCCCGTTCTTGTCACGTACCACGCTGATCGATTGCCATTTGGGAAAAATCTCGCCGCTTTTGCACCTGCCAGTAATTTCTCCCCGCCACGAGTCGGTTTTTTGGAGAGATTGCCACATTTCGGCGTAGAACTCCGGGCCTTCAACGCCCGATTTGAAGATGCGCGGGTTCTGCCCTACCACTTCCTCCTGGTGGTAGCCGGTTACCTTGGTGAAGGCCTTGCTGACTGAGAGAATGATGTTGTTGGCGTCACAAATGACAATGGCTTCGTTGCTTTCCTCGAACACTTTGGCCGCCAGACGAATCCGGGCCTCGGCGACGCGGCGTTCGGTGATGTCGCGGCCAATGATCTGGTAAAAGGTTTCGTCCTCGGCGGTGAAGGCGCGGACACTGAGTTCGATGGGAAAGCAGGAGCCGTTCTTGCGGCGATGTTCGGTTTCCAGCAGCGAATCGGACGGGGTCCGAAAGGCCCCAACGGTATCGCCAACCCGGATTGCATTTTCGGAAAACAAGTCCAGGACACCAAGACCGATCATCTCATCCTGGGTATAGCCATAGGCCGTTGCCGCGCGGTCATTGGCCTGGATAATCCGCCCGTCGCGATCGAGCAGCACGATGATGTCGTTGGCGTACCTGGCGAGCAGGTCCACCTGCCGTGTCAACGTCTGGCGTTCCACGTCGTGCTGGTACTGCTGGAATTGGAAGGCTATCTCCTGGCGACTCCGTTGCCACCAAAACCACCCGCCAACGGCAAACATGGCCAGGATCGAACAAAAACCGATCAACAGGGTAACGAAAAGATGGCGGATCGGGGCATAGACCTCGCCGGTGTTGATCTTCGCAATCATAAACCACGGGGTGTTGGGAATCCGGCGCGTTGCCGCCAGCACGTGCACATGATCGTAGTCAAAACCCTCGAACAATTGCTCCTTGCCCTGGACGGCAATGGCCGCCGGGAGACGCGGATCGGTTGCAGGAGCGGTCATGACGGCGGCGGTGCCCTGGCGATGACGCAAATCGTTCAGGTAGACGATTTTGTCCCCGACTTTCTCGACCAGCAAGGTTTCCGCCGTCGGACTTGGCGTCGGCCACGATTGAATCATTGGGAACAGATCGCGCCGCACATCGATCTTGGCGAAGATGATGCCAATCGTGGTCCGGTTCACGCCATTGATCTCGACCAGGGGGATGAACATGTCAAGATCAAGAAGGGTCTCGCCGTTTTCGACCTCGGCATGGGGGCTGCTGATTTGCGTATCCCACGTCCGTCCCGCAGTGACGGCCAGAGCTTTCTCGTCGCTTTCAGGGGGGCGGTTCCCGGCGTTGAGGATGACCTCACCGGCTGGTGAGAGGAGCATCGTTGACCGATAGCGATAGGTTTGTTGTAATTTGCGCAGCCAGGCGCGCAGGTGCGTGTTGCCGGTTGCGGAAGCTTTGTCCTTTACTGCCGCCAGCAGGAACGGGTCGCCCGCAATCATTTGCGCACCCAAGGTCTGCGTCTCTACCCACGCAGCGATCTGCCGTACCTTCATGTCGGCGATGACGTTCAGTTCTGCTCCAATATTGGCTTTTATCGACGCTTTTTCAGTCGTGTAGACGTACCCGCCGATGAGGCCGGCGACAAGGGTCAGAGCCAAAAACGTTAATACCGGCCTGACGAAACCGACACCATCGCCATTCCAGCCTTTCCGGTCGACCGGTGACTCGTTAGGCGGCACCAACAATTACACCCCCATCGGTTTCATAATAAGCGCCAGGATAATACCCCCAGATAAGTACAGGGAGAAAGAAAAATTCTACCACGACCTTGGAGATACCTTATTAATCTCCATCCTGGGCTTCGTGCCCGGCGGTGAGCACGCCCCAGCCCAGTTTCTACCATTCTGTCTTTCTACTATCGTGTTTGCAGAAATCGTGTCGCCACGATACGATGTTGCAGTGCGTTCCACTCCGTAGCGAAACAGGTTCAAACAAAATGGACATCAAAGATCATATCAGGGCCGTTCCTGATTTTCCTAAACCCGGCATTCTGTTCTACGATATCTCCACATTGCTCGCCCATCCGGACGCCTGGGCCGTGACCATGGGACGGCTGGCCAGAGCGGTGAGCATCCATAAGCCCGATACCATGGCCGGCATCGAGTCTCGTGGCTTCCTGGTGGCCGCGCCGCTGGCGCTTAAACTCGGAAGCGGGTTTGTCATGGTGCGCAAGCGGGGCAAGCTGCCCGGTCCCACTATCCGTTACGAATACGGCCTGGAATACGGTACCGATACGATCGAGATTCAGGCGGATGCCATCAAGCCCGGCCAGCGCGTCGTGGTTCTGGACGATCTGCTTGCCACCGGCGGCACCCTTAACGCGGCGATTGCCCTGTTGCGCCAGGTTGGTGCCGAAGTCGTTGCCGCCGCCTGCATCATCGAACTCACTTTCCTCAAGGGCCGCGCCACGCTGGATGTGCCCTTCATCTCCCTGGTTGCCTACGATCACTGAAGCATCCGCCACCACAAGATGGTGCCTATGGAGATTTCCTTGGAGACGGCCGTCCTTGGGGCCGTCATGGGTTCGACGGCACTGGTTCTGGCGACGCTTTACGCCAGAAACCAGGTGCCGGTACAGGCGCCGCTGACCTTGTGGCTGATGGGGTATTTTGCCCAGGCCGTGGGGTTGATGGCGCTGATGCGCGTCGATATCTTCGGCCAGGAAACCGGCGTGGCTCTGGCCGAGGCCGGAAATGCCGTGTGCGGCGTCTTGTCCCTGCTTGGCGCCATGGCGTTTGCGGGACGGCGGATACCCCTGCCTGGCGCAGGGATCGGGATTGTGGCGGCTTTGGTCTGGCCAGCGGTGGCGGCACGGCTTGCCCCGAGGGTGCATGTGTACGGACTTCCCCTGTTCGGTCTGGGGGCCTTGCCCATGCTTGCGGCGGCGTGGATGATGCTGGAGGATCTGCGGCGAGGCCGCCACGGGGGCCGGCGCATGGCTGCTGCAACCTTTGCGCTTGGCGCGATACAGGATCTGGCCGCCCCGTTTCTCCACGCCTCGCCGCAACTGGCGCCCTGGAGCTTTGTTGCCGCCCAGTCGGTGGCCGTCGCGACGGCCATTGCCATTCTCGTGGTAGTCCTGCACCGACAGCAGGTGGTGATGCAAACCGAGAGTGCTCGCGCCGACCGCACCCAGATTCGCCTGAGCGACGCCATCGAAAGCACCTCTGAAGCCATCGTGCTGTGGGACGAAAGCGACCGGTTGGTGACCTGTAACGGCCGTTTCCGGCAGCTCTATGCCGACCCGTTGATCGACATCCGCCCCGGTCTCGATTTCACAACGCTGGTGCGGGAGATCGTCCGGCAGGGCTATGTTGCCGTGGCCCCGGACGAGGCCGAGGCCTGGGTACAGCAGCGGCTATGGGACCACCGGCACGCCCGGCACAGCACCGAAATTGAACATGTCAATGGCGTTTCGCTCTTGTTGAGCGAACGGGTGGCCCGCCATGGTCACGTCGTCAGCATTCTGACCGATGTCACCCCACTGAAACAGCGCGAACACGAACTCGCGGCCAAGTCGGCGCAGCTTAACGCGATACTTGAGAACATGCCCCAGGGCGTGGCGGTGTTCGACCGAACGTCACGATTGGTAGCCTACAATCATCACACGCGGGAGATGTTTGGCATCCCCGACACGCTGACCCAGCCGGGAATGCCCTACCACGACCTCTTGCGCCATCTGGCCGCGCCAGATCTGGCGGATGGCACGGATGAAGCGCCAGAATCCGTGAATCATCATGCCTTTGAGCGCACCCTGGCTGACGGCATCACGCTTGAGATCCTGCGCCACACCATGCCCGACGGGGGGATCGTCGCCACGTTCGCCGACATCACCGAACGCAAGCGGGCCGAACGCGAACTACGGGAAGCCAAGGAAGCCGCCGAGCGTGCCACGCGGGCCAAGGCCGCCTTTCTGGCCAGTGTATCGCACGAGTTGCGCACGCCGCTAAACGCTATCATCGGCTTTTCCGAAGCCATGCTGGGCGAGCTGTTCGGCCCCATCGACAACGATCATTACGCGGAGTACGCCCAGGATATCTACGACAGCGGATCGCATCTGCACAATCTGATCAACGACATTCTCGACATGTCCAGGGCCGAGGCCGGACGCATCGACCTGGAAGAACGCCCCATTGACCTTGCTCGCGGGATAAACGCAGCGATTCGGCTGGTACGCAAGCGTGCCGACAACGCTCAAATCACCATCCTTGCCGTCGTGCCCCCTGGATTGCCCCGTGTCTTTGCCGACGAACGCCGTCTGGGACAGGCGTTCAACAACCTGCTGTCCAACGCGGTCAAATTCACCGAAGACGGCGGCAGTATTACCGTGACCGCCACCGTGGACGAGAGCGAGGGGATCACCATCACTGTCGCCGATACCGGGATTGGGATGCGCAGGGAGGATCTTGCCCAGGCCATGGCGCCGTTCTCACAAATCGACAGCGGCCTCGACCGCCGTTTTGAGGGCACCGGCCTTGGCCTGCCGCTGACCAAGGCCCTGGTTGAACTCCACGGTGGCCGGCTCGTGCTTGACAGCACGTTTGGCGTCGGCACCACCGTTACTCTGTGGTTGCCCAAGGAGCGGATCGTGGTTGAACTGCCCACGCGGGGGGCGTAGATGGCGGGGCATTGGCCCTGCTTCCTTTGCCCTGAGTTGATGGACGCGCTGGTTCAGTGGCTTGCCGCTCGGTCCAGCGTTTCGGCAGCCCATTGATTAAGACTCTTGCCAGCCAATTCGGCGGCAATAGCAGCCCTTGCGTGAATTTCTGGTGTCACACGCAGCATTAAATTGCCGGTGTACGACTTCTGTGGTTTGCGCCCAATCTTCGCTGAAACGTCCAGGTAGTGATCTACCGCATCCCGGAAGGCTGCCTCCAGTTCTTCCACAGCTTGGCCGTGGAACGTCACGATATCGTCCACGCCAACCAGACGCCCAACAAAAATACGGTCATCGGCGTCATATTCGACGCGGGCGATATAGCCCTTGTGGGTCATCGCGTTCATACTCATGGCTTGACACCTGCCTTTTCCAGAAATTCCCGCGCGGCTCTCACCTGATAGCGCAACGCCTCCTTGCCGGGATGTGGACGATGAAAATCCGCTCGCTGAGCGTTTAGCAGAAACGTGACTCGCGATCCGCTTCCCTCAATCATTTTCGCCTCCAGCGCCAAAAAAAGCGCCTCGACCCGCCGCCACTCCAGATTTCCCGTGACCGGCTCGGAAAAAATTGCCTCCAGGGTGTTTTGATGTTTGCTGTTCATGAATGTATGGTCCTTTTACTCGTTCTTCTTTCAGCGCCAAAAACAGCGCCTGAATCCGTCGCCACTCAAAATTTCCCGTGGCAGGCTCTTCAATGATGTTCTTTAGGATTTTATGATGCTTACTGTTCATGGCTACATGATAGCAATTTCTGCTATCATACGCAAGCCTGCTTCGCCAATAGCGTCGAATGATGGGAAGATCCATTTCATGCCACGAGGTCCGATACACCATGCCCAATAATTATGATCTGATCCTCAAAGGCGGCACGGTAGCCACGCCGTCCGGGCTTGCGGTAACCGACGTGGCGGTGCGGGATGGCCGGATTGCCGCTATTGGCGCCTTGGGTACAGCGGCCGCTGCGGAGTGCGTGGAGGTTACCGGGTTGCATGTTCTGCCCGGTGTGATCGACACCCAGGTTCATTTCCGTGAGCCGGGTCTCGAACACAAGGAGGATCTGGCGAGCGGCTCCCAGGCCGCCGTGCTGGGCGGGGTGAGCGCGGTGTTCGAGATGCCGAACACCAGGCCTCCGACGACGTCGCCTGAAGACCTGCACGACAAGCTGGCGCGGGCGGCCGGGCGCATGTGGTGCGACCACGCCTTTTTTCTGGGCGCGACCGCCGGGAATGCCGGGGATCTGGGAGCTTGGGAACGTCTGCCAGGATGTGCGGGCGTCAAGGTGTTCATGGGATCGTCCACCGGCAATTTGTTGGTGGAGGCGGAAGCCGATCTGGCGCGGGTGCTGGCCAGCGGCTTTCGGCGTGTGGCTGTGCATTGCGAGGACGAAACCCGCCTGCGCCAGCGCTTCGCTCTGGTCGAACACGGAGCGGAGGTGGTCCAGCATCCCGAGTGGCGGGATGTTCCCGTTGCGCTGAACGCTACCCTGCGCCTGTTGCGGCTGGCGGAGGTGGCGCGGCGGCGGGTTCATGTCCTGCATGTTTCCACCGCCGAGGAAATGGCGTTGCTTGGTCAGCATCGCGATCTGGCCACCGTCGAGGTCACGCCCCAGCATCTGACTCTGGCGGGGCCGAACTGCTACCAGGCATTG
>JADFXL010000064.1 GCA_015233585.1 Alphaproteobacteria bacterium
GTTTGCTGTTGTTTGATGGCTTCGACCAGAAGGGGGATGAGGTTTCCCTCCTTCAAGCCATAGGTGCCGTTTGATCCCTCGCTCGGGACGACAACCGCCTCTGGCACCACCGCCGCGACTTCCTGGGCAACGAAACCGATTTGCGGATCGTCCGGCAGGGTCAATTCCTTGCCAATCGTGCGCTCCTTGCCCGGCAGCCATTGGTACCGCACCCCGCGCAACCGTGTCACCACACTCAACGCATCCGAAATTGGCACGATGTTTTTCTTGAGGCGCGCGTCGGAAAGATTGATCCAGGCGGCAGAGCCTGCGGCCAAGCCATTGACCGTTAGCCGATAGCCTGGCGTGATTGTCCCGATGCCGACGTTGCCGCCGTTATAGTTCATGAATGTATTGCGGGGACCGACATCAAGGTTCAGGTAGAGATCGCCGCTGGTATTGGGGTTGATCACGAGATTGCTGTTGTCGCTGCGGATACTTGGATACGCAGGATCGACGACATCATTGCCAGTTATTTTAAGCGTCGAACCCGTACCCGCCGCGTTGGTGAGCATAAAGGCCGAGCTGCTGGTGGATGCGACGACCAAATTGCCGGATGAACCCGGGCCCCCGATCACGACATTGCCTGTGAAATTCGGGTTCGCGAGCGGGGCTGCACAACTGCCAACAGAATTAAAATCCGCCATGACCTGACTGGCATCGGCGGTTGTTCCGTTCGTCAATGTGTAGGGAAAAGACGTACACCCAGCCATCGCGGTGCCGCCGAACAACAACGTGCCGATCGAAGCACCAATCATCCGCTTGAGCATTTCCCTCTCCCCAAAACCGATTCGGCCACCGGATCCGAACGAAGTTGCGAACGACACCCTCCCAGACGTGTGGAAGGGGTAAACTCTTTCCTGTGCACAGCCATAGTTCAAACGGCTCACTTCGATTGTGACAGAGATTTTGCCACAATCATATAACGCTCGTCAATCTTTAGTTGGTATTTATTGTTGAAATCACTCATACCGCTGGAAACCTGGAATTTTCGATCAAATGAGATGTTGGCTATGATAGCGCAAGTCGATGGATCGAACTCCTCTTTTTGTATGTGGATGGAATATCAGTACAAATGCCCCTTTCGACAGCAATTTGCAACGTAGGCAATGTTTACGATGCAGGGTATGCCGGTCCCAAACTGGAGACCGCTTTGGCCAAGATCGGTAACTGGACCCTGGAGCGCTCCGATACGGCCAAAGGCTTTGAACTTCTTCCCCGTCGCTGGGTGGTCGAACGAACCCTTGCTTGGTTGAATCGCAATCGTCGTCTCGCCAAGGATTTCGAGGCAACCCCTGAAAGTGCTTTGGCGTGGGTCATAATCGCCAGCGTAAAACTACTTTCACGACGTCTAGCCAGAATATGACATATCAATGCGATTCAGAGTCAGAATCTCAGATCCTGCGAATAGGGTGCTGACATCGGTCTCCCCTACATGGCCAACGTAATTTTGTGGCCCAAAAATCGCAGAACTACCGTTCATTGTGAACCATTATCGTCGCCGATTCGAGCCGATCGGAAACCGCTCTAGGTTCACGGCTCATTCGAATTTTACGAGGACTTTACAATTTTCATAAAGAATCGCTTCTCTTGATTTCAACAAATTGACTAGTTCCAATCCTCCATTAACAACACCAGTAATGGCCGCATTAAGAGGAAACCTCATATTTCTGTAAAGCTTGAAAATATCATTGTAAGCCCCACCAAGATGTCCGCGTGAACCGGTAATAGATATGCGATTGGTAATCATATAGTCAACCGCACTAAGTGCCAAATGGTTTCCTGTCCGCGCCAGAAGCACAACGCGACCATTTGCATTCAAGTTGCGAAATATTTTATTTATATTTTCAAGATCACCAGATGATTCTATTACAACATCAATGTCATTCGGCAGGTCAGAAAAAAATTCTTCTGTATCATATACGTGGCCAGACCATTTTTCAGCAACACGTCTGCGGAATGCCACGGGATCAACAACATAAACCGTCGAGGCTCCGAAAACGGTTGTGCAGAGAATTGCGCTGAAAAGTCCTATAGGCCCCGCGCCGAAAACGACAACAATATCTCCCGCCGAAACGACCGCATTCTGACATGCAACATAAGCAACGCCCGCAGGTTCGACGCATGCAAGCGACATAATATCGTTATCTTCTTGTATAATATTGGTGACATTGTGAGCCGCCAGACCTGGAACGTCGACAACAGACCCAAAAATCCCATCCGTCTCCAACCCCAAAAGTTGCGCATGACGACATTGGTTGAATTTCCCTTTTCTACACATATCGCAGCAATGACAGATAATAATAGACTCAAATGTGACGTAATCACCTGTCCTAACATGACGAATGCTGGCACCCGTTTCAATAACCTTGCCAACGCCTTCATGCCCGATTACTCTACCTTCAATCGGTATATTTAGAGGGGCTGAACAGCGAATGTAGCCCGTATCTGGATTCCTGTCGACAAGATGAACGTCTGTACCGCAAATCCCCGCGTAGCACATCTGAACACGGATTTCCTCTGGATGCAGGGCATTTAGTGTTCGCGTTTCGACCGAAATGCGCGGATTTCGGAACAGTTGATGGGAGCCAGGATTAATAATTCCAGGCATTGGTTCCCTGTCGGCGTAAACAACAGTAACTCGTGAATCCATGTATCCCCCGGTTGCGTCAAGTGGTTGGTCGAAACGGCCAACGGCGCTTTCTTGCTTGCAAGCATAGAGTGTTTTGCGGTGAGGTCAATGATTTCATTGCTTGGTAGTATTGATAGGGTTTTCGATTCATCGACTTGTACCGCACCTAGCTGTCTGGACACAAGTTTGCGCTATGCAGCTATAGGTAGATTTTTCTGATGCCAAGCGGTGTGCGCCTGTTTCAGGCTGAGATATCCGTTCTTCTCGACCAACCAATGATTGTTGTAGCGTTCGACGAACTCACAAACAGCCTCGCGTAATTCGGCCAGATTTCGGTAGATGCGTCCATAGATGATCTGCTCCTTGAGGGTGGGCGCATCAAAACGCGGAAAGTCACGGTGATCCACGACATCGCCTAGCTCCAGAAGCGCCACAGCTGTCTTGTAAAAATTATCGTGTGTTCGCCTTGGTGGCGGAATCCGTATTATGTCCTGAGCGGCGCCATGAACGGCGAAATTTTCCTGGCCTATATCGAGCAGATGCTGGCCCCGACCCTCAATGCTGGCGAGACACTTATCATGGACAATGTTTCGTTCCACAAGGTGGCTGGCATTCAGGCGGCAATCGAGGCGCGTGGTGCCCGGCTTCTCTACCTGCCCGCCTATAGTCCGGATCTCAACCCCATCGAAAAGGCGTTTGCCAAGCTCAAAGCCTTGCTGCGAAGGGCGGCAGCCCGCACAAAGGAGGCGCTTGGCAGGCGGTCGGAGAAATTACCGCCTTATTCAATAGGAATGAGTGTTGCAACTTCTTTGGGTGCTGTGGCTATGCAGGTTGATCGGAAACTGCTCTAAAATAAAGGTCTTGCTGACGGTGTCCTTGAAGTTCGTCCTCATCCATAATAAGCGGTCCAATTCGGTCAGGTTCGAATACGCGATCAAATACACCACCAGCAGCCTCCGATAACAAAGAAATTCAATGCCGCCCAAAGGCATTGCCGTCCGGCCCCTCTTTCATATAGCGCAGGAACGGCGCATCGGGCGAAAGCACCAGAGTCGGCGCAGAGTCGGCCAGCGCCTTGCGATACGTCTGCAAGGCCCGGCTGAAGGCAAAGAACTCCGGGTCTTTGGCAAACGCCTGGGTATACTTGCGGCTGGCCTCCGCGTCGGCCTGGGCATGGGTGATCTTGCTTTGAAGCTGGGCGTTGGACAGCAGCTCTGTTCGTTCCCGCTCGGCCTTGGCCTGGATTTGCTGGGCCCACTCGAAGCCCTGGGCACGCAGTTCCTTGGCTTCCCGTTCGCGCTCGGATTTCATGCGGTCGTAGATCGCCTGACTGGTTTCGCTCGGCAGGTCGGCGCGGCGGATGCGGACATCCACCACTTCGATGCCAAAGGTGCTGGCCTTGGCCGAAACCTCGCGTTGAACATTGCCGACAATAGCAATCCGGCGTTCCGAAAGCAGCGCCGGAAGCATTACCTGCCCCAGTTCCCGGCGCAGGGACGAACTGACCAACTGACTGAGCTGGATGTTGGCCTGGTCCCTGGTTCGCATCGTTTGATAGAAACGCAGCGCATCGACAATGCGGTAACGAGTATAGGTCTCCACCTCGATGCGTTTCTGATCGCCCAGGATGACCTGCTCGGTGGGAGGTTCCAGAGGCAGCAGGCGAGCATCGTAATAGTTGACGATGTCAACCAAAGGCATTTTGACATGCAGGCCGGGGCTGGACACGACGCCGACCGGCTTGCCCAGACGCACCACCAGGGCCTGCTGGGTTTCGTCGACCGAGTAAAGCGACAGGAACCCGGCGATCAAGGCCAGACCCGCAAACAGGAGGCCCGCAAGCAAAGATTTCGACATCATCGTGTCCCCCCAGCCACAGCAGGAGCCGCCGCAGGATTTGCGGAAGGCGGCCGATCCCTGAGTTCGGACAACGGCATATAGGGGACCACGCTGGACACGTTCTTGCCGGAGGAGTCAATAATCACTTTCGATGATTTTTTCAGCAACTCGTCCATGCTTTCGAGGTAAAGACGCCAGACGGTAACGTCTTTGGCTTGCAGATACGCTGGATAAAGCGACTCAAAATTCTTGATCTCCCCCTCCGCAAAGTTGACTTCCTGCGTCTTGTAGGCCTGGGCCTCCTGATTGATATGCTCGGCCACGCCGCGTGCCCGGGGCAGGATGTCGTTGCGATAGGCGTCGGCCTCGTTACGCGCCCGTTCCTGATCAGCGCGGGCGCGCTGAACGTCGTTGAAGGCGTCAATCACGGTATAGGGCGGGTCAACCCGCTGGAGTTGCACCTGAAGTACGCGGATGCCCACCTGATAGGAATCCAGCAGTTTTTGCAGGGTATCCTTGACCCCGTCGGCAATTTGCTGGCGTTTGTCGGACAGAGCGGCCTGAATGGGATTGCGGCCGATCACCTCGTGCATGGCGCTCTCGGCGGCCATCTTCAGTGCTCCGTCGGGGTCGAGCACCCGAAACAGGTACTGGCCCGCATCCTTGATCTGCCAGGAAATCGTGCAGTCGGCCTCGACGATGTTCTCGTCGCCGGTCAACATCTGGTTGCGGTTGGCGGGCCGGCTGCCGAACCCGGCGGCATCATTGGTATCGACCTTGCCGATTTGCAACTGGTTGACTGTGGTGGTCTTGGGCAGAAGCACCGTCTCGATGGGGAACGGCCAGTGATAATGGATGCCCGCCTCCTGGGTGTCGACCCAGTGACCGAAGCGCAGCACAACCCCCTGCTCGTCGGGCTGAATCTTGTAAATGCCGCTGACCAGCCACAACAGACCCAACAGCGTCGCGGCCAGGGCACCGCCTTTGCGTCCCAGGCCGGGGAAACGCAACGCCTCCCGCAGCCGGTCGCGAACCATGTCCAGCATCGGCCATGATTCCTCCGCTTCCCCCGGTTCCTCTGGCGCTTCTGGTTCCATTATCTGATCCGAATCTGCCATGTTCTGGTCCTTTGGCGCGAACGTTACGGTGGGACAGGTGCCGTCCCGGCACGGTGGGACAGGTGCCGTCCCGGGCTAACGCGGGTTTTCGGGGCGCCGGTGGCAAATTTCGAGCAATTGCTGCTCCGTCCTGCTATCGACGTTGGGATAGTCCAGACGCACCCGGTCTTCGCAGCTCATTTGCAGACGGGAATGAAACGCCTGGGTCGCGCGACTCGGACCACTCGAACCGCCGATACTGGTAAAGACGGTATAGGCCCGGTACAACCCGCCGCCGAGATAGAACCCCGTCAGGGCAAACAGGGCCAGAACACCATACCGCAGAACGGTACGGCGATTATCCCGCCACCATCGCCCGGACGGCACATCATCGGGAGGAACCGGCGCGGGGCCTGACGGAATCACTGGCGGCGAAGGCGCTGGCACCGAAGGCGCCAGAAATGCTGGCGCCGGCGGCGCCAAGGAGGGCGCAACCCTCGGCAGGCGCGGGGCAGGCTTGCGGGGCTTTGGGGCGGGTCTTGGGGCCTTCCTGCGTTCCTGGGCGACGATCCGGCTTTCCAACAACACGAACACGGCTCCGGCCAGCGGCGTGGCGATGGCCAATGCGGGAGACTGACTGGCGATCCAGGCGGCGATACTGGTATCGGCAACAACGATATCACCGGCGATCCAGCCCAGCAGCATCCCGCCGGCGGTGGGAAGAAAGGGATACCGATCCATCAGCGTGACCAGGGCGAGGCTGCCATAGATCAGCAGCGGAATGCTCACGGCCAGTCCAAAGGCAAGATAGAGCACGTTCCCTTGAGCTGCGGCGACCAGGGCCACAACATTGTCCAGGGACATCATGACATCGGCAAAGAGGATCACACCGATGGCGGCCCTCAGGCTCGATGTCGTCACATAGCCGCCCTCTGGATCCGGGTTGGCTCCCGATTCTTCCGCCGTCAGCCGGACGCCGATAATCAACAGGGCCAGACCACCCAGCAACTTGACATACGGGAGATCCAGCAGCGTCGCAAAGAACACGGCCAGGACTAGGCGAAGTACGATGGCCGCACCGGTCCCAAACAGAATGGCGAGACGCCGGTGCTCCGGTGCCAGCGAACGGCTGGCCATGGCAATCGCGATTGCATTGTCGCCGCTCATCAGAAGGTCGATGAAAACAAGCTTCAGGAGAATGCTGATAATGGCAACGTTGCTGCCGAAATCCATGACGATCATCCAAACAGGTCCGCCCAGGGCGCCGACCACCAAGCCAACGGCCGCCAATATGCCTCTGAACGCTGCCAAAAACCAGGGGGCATTGATTTCCAGCAAACGTTGCGAAAGGAGCATATGGCCGATGTCAAACGTTTCAAAATCTGGTATAAGTTCAGTCGATTGCCTATAATCAGGCAGATGGTGCGTGAAAAGGGAGCTTGGCGACAAATGCTGGAACGTATACGCCGGGGGACATTTGGATTACTGGTCGCCATGGGCGCCTTGGCCGGATGCGCCGCCTACCCGGATGCCCCGCTTTCCCTGAACAAGTCCAGGACAATGGATGTCACCTACCGGATTGGCGCCGGCGATCAATTACAGGTCTTCGTCTGGCGCAATACTGAGTTGTCGGCCACCATGCGCGTTCGCCCGGACGGCTATATCTCCTCGCCGCTGATCGAGGATCTGCCCATCGCCGGCAAGACGCCAACCGAAGCGGCCCGCGCGATTGAGGAAAAACTTAGCAACTTCGTCAAGGACCCGGTCGTCACCGTCATCATGGTAGATTTCATCGGCCCCGTGGAACGCCAGATCCGGGTCATCGGAGAGGCGGCCAAGCCCCAGTCCCTGCCCTATCGCGTGGGCGTCTCCGCCATGGACGTACTGATTCAGGCTGGCGGCCTCACCCAGTTCGCCGACGGCAACCGCGCCATCATCGTGCGTTTGGTCGACGGCAAGCCCGTTACCTACCGGCTCCGCCTGGATGACCTGATGAAGAACGGCGACCTGTCGGCAAATGCCGAAATGGCGCCGGGCGATGTCCTCATGATTCCGCAAAGCTGGTTCTAGGCCGGAATCAATCAAAGATAATCAAGGAAATATCGTGTCGCTAATCCCGCCGCTGCCGCAAAAGTTCATCACCGCCCTCCGGCCGTACTGGCGCCGGCGCTGGACGATGATCATCTGCGCCTGGTGCGTGTGCGTTCTGGGCTGGCTGGGGATCGCCACCATACCCGACCGCTATGAAGCGATGACCCGCATTTACGTGGAAACGGAAAATCTGCTGACGCCGCTTTTGCGCAATATCACGGTCACCAACGACATTCAAAAGCAGATCGAGGTCTTGCAACGCACGCTGCTCAACCACGCCAACATGGCGCAGGTGGCGCACGCCACCGATATGGACCTGGAACTCAACACCGATTACGAAAAAGAACGCCTGTATGAGAGCTTGAGCAACCGGGTGACCATCAAGGCCGAGGGTCAGAACCTGTTCTCGGTTTCGTACCGGGACTCCAATCCTCAACTGGCCAAAAAGGTGGTTGAGACCATGCTCACCCTCTTCGTCGAGACCAACCTGGGTCAGAACCGGAAGAGCATGGAAAACGCCCGCGCGTTCCTGGAAAACCAGATTCAGGAATACGAACAGAAACTGAAGAATTCGGACCAGCTTCTGGCCAGGTACAAGTCGCAGCATCTCGACATGCTGGCCGCCACCGGGTCGAACTTCACCGCCCGGATGGAGGCCATGCGCCAGGAGCAGGTCGCCGCGCGTTCAAAATACGAAAACGCGGTGGCGTCGCGGGATCTCCAGCGCATCAGCCTGACCTCGACGCCCCAGTTCCTGGAAATCACCTCCTCACCACAGGTGGTCATCAACAATGCCGGCACCAGCGGCGGCGGCAGTTCGACCGCCGGGATGTCGGCCCGCAATCGCGTCCGCCAGTTGCGGCAGGAGCTGGAGGAACTGCGGAACCACTATACCGACCATCACCCGGATGTCCTGGCGGCCCAGCGCGCTCTGAAAACCGCCGAGAACGAACTGGAAATCGAGACCAGAAACAAGAAAAACGATATAGCCCAGAACACTGGCGGTAACAGCGTTTCCAATCCGGTCTATGAACAACTCAAGCTGCGCGTCATCCAGGCCGAGTCGGATGTGGCACAGGCCCAGATTCAGCTGAATAACGTCAACATCGAAATGAACCATCTGCAAAGTCTGGCCGCGACGGCGCCGCAGGTTGAGGCGGATCTTGCAGGCCTCAATCGGGAATACAGCGTCATCAAAGCCAAGTACGAGGAGCTGTTGTCAAGACGAGAATCCGCCCGGATCAGCGAAGCCGTCGAGAACAGCGGCGACAAGATCCAGTTTCGCGTGATCGAAGCGCCGCAGGTACCAACGCGTCCCACCTTTCCCAACCGGCCGGTTCTGGCCACGCTGGTTCTCTTCCTGGGCCTTGGCGCGGGCGGCGGGATTATTTTCCTGCTGCACAAGATCGACGACACGGTCGGTTCCACCAGCGTCCTGGCCAACGAATTCAATGTCCGGGTTCTGGGTTCAATTCCCAGGGTGGAAAGCATGGTTGTTCTCCAGGACCGCCGGCGGAAGGCCAGGAATTTTACCGGCGTAACCGTCAGCCTGCTGGGTGCCTATGTCGCGGTCATGATGGCCAGCATGTTCTGGCAATTGTCCGAACTCCTTTCCCATATTAAGATCCCGTTCTTCCTTTTGAGGATTCTCAGATATGTTGGGTGACGGCGCTTCGGGGCGTAAAGGCAGCTCACTGGCTGAGCGCGTGGCGAGCCGCATGGCGGCGGGCACCCTCGTCTCACTCCACAAGGCGCCTGCGCCGGCCGCGCCGCCGGTGGTGCCCATCGAACCGGAATTCTTTCCTGCGACACCGGCCCCTATGGTGTCTGCGACACCGGTCCCCATGGTGGCAAAGCTGGCCGCCGTCGTGGAGAAATCACCAGAACCCGAAAAGTTCTCTGAACCCGCTGCCTCAACGCCGCCCATCCACATCAATCTTCACCGGCTCAAATCCGCAGGCGTCGTCACCCCGGACTCACCGCGCAGCGTCAATACGGAGGAATTCCGGGTCATCAAGCGCTATTTGATGAAAATCGCCTTCCCTGAAGATCCGGCAACCCGGATCAAGAACAGCAACGTCATCATGGTGACAAGTTCCATCCCCGGCGAGGGTAAAACCTTCACCTCGCTCAATCTCGCCATGAGTTTCAGCATGGAGCGGAATCTTTACATCCTTTTGGTGGACGCGGACAACCACCGCCATAGCCTCAGCGCCATGATCGAGGCGGATATCTCCAATGTGGGCCTCATCGACCTGCTGGTTGACCATTCGCTCCACATGCGCGATATCATTTTCCACACAGATATACCCAACCTGAGCTTCATTCCCGCCGGACGCCCCCACCCTCAGGCCACCGAGTTGCTGTCCTCCAAGGACATGGCGACCCTGATCGGCGAGCTGGCGTCGCGCTATCCCGATCGTTTGATAATCATCGACACGCCGCCGCTGCTGGCCAGTACCGAGGGCGCGGTGCTATCGTCCCATGTGGGGCACGCCGTCGTGGTGGTCGAAAAGGACCGAACCCCGAAACGCTCGCTGCAACGAACCCTGGAGATGCTGGATGGCTGCCAGAACGTAAGCTGTATTCTTAACATGGACACGACGGAGCATAGTTTCTCCCAGTATGCATATGGATATGGTAATGCGTCCGAGAAGAAATAGACAATGTTTCTGGCCGATATCAGGGCACGGCAGCCCTGGCCTCGGGGTGACTATCGCTGCCGCCATGTCCGCCCTGGCCCTGCCGCTGGCAGCCGCAGAACTGCCCGCCCCAGTCGTCGCCCCCCCAGCCGTCACCGCCCCGGCCGCCGAGGGTGCTGCGTCGCTCCCCCCGGCCGCCTCGGCTTCCGTCAGTGCCCCCGTCGGCCTGCCCACCGACATCACCCCTCACCCGTGGTCGGCCTTCCCCACGACCAGTGCGCTGCCGCCCACAACCAATCCCCATCTGGTGCCCGCCGCCGAGCAACCCCCGGCCTTCGCCATTCACCCCAGCATTGCAACCAGCAATAGCTGGACCGACAATGCCCTGTTGACCGCGACCAACGCCAAAAGCGATTTCATCACGACGCTGACCCCGAACCTCTCCGTCTCCGGCAAAAGCCGGCGGGTCAACGCCGATCTGAATTACAACGTGTTCTATGACCGCTATGCCACCCAATCCTCGCTTACCGGCTTCCGGCAAAGCGGCATCGGCACCCTGAACGCCGAGCTGGCGGAACAGCTCCTGTATCTCGACACGCGTGCTTCCATCAGCGAGCAAAGCCTGCAACCGACCGGTCCGACGACGGCAGGCGCGCGGACCTCGCCGACCGGCACCACCCAGGTCATCACCACCACCGTTGCGCCCCGTCTTCAGCATCAGTTCGGCTCGGTCGCCCTGGGCGAATTGTCCGCCGCCCACGATGAAACCGTCAACCAGTCCCCCGGCACCAGTTCCGGTCTTTCCGGTGCCAGCGGGGCCAAAGCCGCCGTAAGCAATCTCGGCAACGACTCAACCAATCGCGGCAAGCTGGAGCTTCGCGGCGGGGAAAGTTTCTCCCAGTTGCTGTGGGACTATTCCAGCAACGTGTCGCGGGACACGATGAGCAGCGGGGCGCTGAACCAGGATACTCACCAGTTGGACATGGAATACCGACTGACCCGGCCGTTTGCCCTGCTGGCCGTGGTCGGCGACGACCATACCCACGGCCTGGGTATTGACAGCGAGAAATACGGCGGCCCCTACTACAGCGGCGGTGGGCACTGGACCCCGACCCCCGATGCCGATATCCGGCTGGGCATGGGCCAGCGCTATGCCGAAACCAACCTGTACGCACTGGCCAGTTACAAGCTCGGGGCCGAAACCACGTTTCGCTTTTCGCGCAATATCAGCGTCGGAACCGATGCCACGAACGCCGTCGACAATTTGAACGCGATCCAGCGCGACAGCCAGGGCAATTTCATCAATCCGTTCTCCGGCCTGACGACCGACCCGGCCGCACAGCCCTTTGCCCGCAGCAATTCGGCCTACCGCCTGGAAAACACCACCGTATCGCTGCAACGTCAGGCCCTGCGGGACACCCTGGGTCTGAACGGAACCCTTTCCAAGCAGGACATCCTTTCCAGCACGTCGTCCCTCCCAACGGGCGCGACCACCGTTCCCTTGTCCAGCAGCACTTCGGTGGTAACGGTAGGTTTCTCCTGGTCTCACCTCCTGACCGGAGCCTTGACATCCAACGTGAATGCCTCTCTCAGCGATGTCACCGAAGCGGCGTTGCCCAGCGCAAAAACACAACACTACAGCGCCGGGATCGGCCTCTCCTACAAAATAAACCCGACCCTTACCGGCGAAGCCAACTACAAATTTGCCAATACCTACGAGCCGACTCAATCTTCCGCGACGCTTCCCGCCGCGCAAACGGGTAATATTCTGGAAAATACGCTTCTCGTTGGTCTCAGGAACGTATTCTAGGAACTGCGATGTACCTTGAACATTACGGGCTGAGCGATTTTCCGTTCCAGTTGACGCCGGATCCCCGCTTTTTCTTTGAGAGTTCCGTGCATCGAAAGGCGATGGCTCATCTGCTGTTCGGCCTGAGCCAGGGCGAGGGATTCATCATCATCACCGGCGATGTCGGCGCCGGGAAGACGACGCTGCTCGGACATTTGCTGGAAACCATTGATTCCGAGACTTTCGTCACGGCCAAGATCGTCAGTTCCCACCTGGACGGCGAAAACATGCTCCGCGCCGTGGCCTCGGCCCTCAATCTGGAATTTCAGGGTCTGGACAAGGCCAGCCTGTTGTCGTGCATCGAAACCTTGCTGAGAAAGAATTTCGAGCAGGGCAAGCGTGTGCTGCTGATGGTCGATGAAGCCCAGAATGTGACGCTTCAGGCCCTCGAAGAACTCCGCATGTTGTCCAATTTTCAGGTCGGCAACCGGGCGCCGCTGCAAAGCGTGCTGCTGGGGCAACCGCAGTTCCGCCATATCCTGACCAGCCCCGATCTGACCCAATTCCGGCAAAGAATCGTCGCCTCCTATCACTTGGGGGCCATGAACGCCGAGGAAACCAGCGAATACATTCGCCACCGCCTGAGCTTGGTCGGCTGGACCAACAACCCGGAAATCACCGACGCGGCGTTTGCCGAGATCTTCACGTATACCGGCGGCGTGCCCAGGAAAATCAATACCTTGTGCTCGCGCCTCATGTTGTTCTGCTCGCTGGACGATCTGCGCCAAATCGACCCCGACGTGGTGACGGAGGTCGCCGACGATCTGTCCAACGAAATGAGCAGCATTTCCGTGCCGCCCGGCTCTGCGGCCTCCGGCGGGGTCATGCACGCCGCCTCGGAGCAAAGCTCTATCCAGGGCATCCCGGAGATCCTGGAACAACGTCTGGCGGCGATCGAGAAAATGGCTGCGCGTGAATCTACGCCAGAGCCAGTGTCAGAGTCAGTGCCGGTGCCGGTACCGGTGGACCTGGAACAGCGGCTGGAAGCCATCGAACGAATCACCTCCCGCGATCCCATGCCTATTGTGGTGAGCCTGGAACAGCGGTTGAGGACGCTCGAAAAGGCTCCGGCACACGACACCGCCGCACCCATGCCGACGAACCTTGAACAGCGGCTGACGGCGATCGAGAAATTCATCACCCGCGACACGGCGCCTCTTCCGCCGAACCTGGGACAGCGGCTGACGGCGATCGAGAAATTCATTACCCGCGACACCGATCCTCTTCCACCGAACCTCAATCAGCGGCTGACAGCGATCGAGAAAAACGTTACCCGCGACGCCGCGCCTCTTCCGCCGAACCTCGAACAGCGGCTGATGGCGATCGAGAAAAACGCTGCGCGCGGGTCGGCCTCACTTCCTGCGGACCTTGAACAGCGCCTGGCGGAATTTGAAGACATCGCCAATCGCGAACTCATTCACCTTCCGAAAAACCTTGAAAAGCGTCTGATCGCGATTGAGGCCCACACTGCCCGTGATCCTGCCCCGATTCTGGCGAGCCTCGAACAGCGACTGATGGTCGTTGAGGAAATCGCCTC
>JADFXL010000065.1 GCA_015233585.1 Alphaproteobacteria bacterium
AGAGACGTGACTTTGCTGGAGGATTTGCGGCGCTTGGCTGAACCTGCGGCGATGGGCGACCCGATGCGCCCACTGATGTGGGTGTCGAAAAGCTGGGAGAAACTGGCCGCGGCGCTACGGACGATGGACCACCAGGTGAGCGCCAACACGGTGGGCAAGCATCATCAGGGTGGCGAAAACTCCGGCCACGGGTGATGGTGTGGACGGCCGCTGCCCACCGGCATCGAGGTGCCATAGGGTGGGGCGTCAAACCGCCACATTCGGGAGGGCCGTCCACATGACCATTGTCACCATCGGGCTTGATCTTGCCAAGCATGCTTTCCAGGTTCACGGGGTTGACGAGACCGGCCGGGTGGTCGTGCGTCGGCAATTGCGACGAGACGGTGTCGAGGCGTTCTTCGCGGCGCTTCCTCCGTGCCTGATCGGTATGGAGGCCTGCGCCACTGCGCATCGTTGGGCGCGGCGGCTGGCAGCGCTGGGCCATCAGGTCCGGCTGATTCCAGCGACCCGGGTCAAAGCTTACGTTCAGCGCGGCAAGAAGAACGACGCTACCGACGCTGCCGCCATTGCCGAGGCGGTGACCCGGCCGCACATGGCGTTCGTGCCGGTGAAGAGCGAGGACCAGCAGGCGGTCCTGATGCTGCACCGGACCCGCGACCTGCTGGTTCGTCAGCGCACCATGCTGATCAACGCCTTGCGCGCCCATCTCGCGGAGTTTGGCATCGTTGCCGGTCAGGGACGGCGGCAGTTCGATGCGTTGATCGCCGGCCTGACCGATGCTGGGATTCCCGACCTGGCTCGCACAGCTCTCCAAGAGCTGGCCGGCCAGATCGAAGTTTGCGATCAGCGAATCGCGGCGGTGGAAAAGGAAATCTCCTGCTGGCACAAGGCCAGCGAGGCGAGCCGCAACCTCGCGACCATCCCCGGCATCGGCCCGATTACGGCTCCCTGCTCGCGGCGACGGTCACCGATCCGTCCGCTTTCAAGAATGGCCGGCAGATGGCGGCATGGCTGGGATTGGTGCCGCGCCAGAACTCCAGCGGGGGCAAGGACCGGCTGGGCAGAATTACCAAGGCCGGCGACCGCTCGCTCCGCCGGCTGCTGGTTATCGGCGCCACCAGCGTCATCCGATATGCGCGTACCAAGGCACCCGGCGATGCCGAATGGCTTAAGGCACTGCTTGGCCGCAAGCCGGCTCGGGTCGTCACCGTGGCGCTCGCCAACAAGATGGCTCGCATCGCCTGGGCTGTGCTGGCCAGGGGCGAGGTTTACCGCAAGACGTTCCCAGTTCCAGCCGCGGCCTGAAGACAGCTAAAGCAGGCTCCGCCCGCACCCGCTGGGGCCTTGAGGCCCCAGACCCCAGAACTTGAGATGTGCGAGGGTGAAAAGTGAAGTGATGTCAACGCGGTTGAACCGAAGATCAGGAAGACCCGCAAAGCGCCATGCGCACAAAGCGCGTCGTAGGGTGATTTGGGACCTGATCCGCGGAATTCATCATGGCCCGCGGCCATAGCGCCGCATCCTTCGAGGCCGGACACATGACCGCATCCGACCATGTTGCTCATCACCGAATTTTTTCCTTGCGCTACAGCGGCCGTCCACACATGGCGCTTTCGACCGGCCGGAGGTGGCGCTTTCACCGACCCAGGGTGGCGGTTTGAACCGGCCAGAGGTGGCGGTTTCGACCGGCGCGCGCAGCCATCACGCTCTCCTACCTCACATCTTGTGGCAGGAGATTCGCAAATTCTCAACCGTTTGTGAATCCGCAAAATTTAACCGCCCAACCTAATCGGAAACCGCTCTAGCGTATCTGCTATCATCTGCACAATCAATCGTGCAGTTAATAAATGAGACTAAATTGCGAAATGATGATCTTTCTTCTAAACGCTTTGATAAGGAATCAATACGGTTTGCCAGGGCTCTCGGGATGGAGCTGCTAAAGCCAGGTCAAACAGGTTATTTTGAGTTGGCTCGCATCATGGACAGAAACAGAGAAATATATAAATATTTTTGTAAAAATAACAATATGCACAAGCTCAGGAAAATACTCTATTACGATATATCTAAACATTTCGACATTAGCATAGTTACCGTCAAGCGAGTTGTCAGACAGTTTCATAAAATATAGTAGATGGTGCCAAAACACGCAACAATTTAAAGCTGGATCACGAAAGGGACGTTTCGTGATCCAGGTATCTCCGAACTAATATCACGATAAGTTCTTTCGTGATCTTTGATTAAGCTCTGCCACGCTGGGGTCCGGGTTTAAGATTCTGTCCTTGCCGATTGCGTCGGCCATTTTCCAGGTGGGGGACAGAATGATGATGTTATTCTACCGCGGTTGCCAACCGTGCGGCGACCCGCAACAGGGGAGGTCGCCATGACTCAAGTTACACCAGTCCGTCGTCGGAACCGTGCTGCGCCCGGACTCCCTGGTGCTACCCAAGTCCCTTCGGACCCACGCAGTCCGTCGCAAGAACCCGACCTCTGCGCTCAACTTTCCCTAATTGTCGAGTACCGGCCGGCTTCGTCGTTGCACCCAGCCCGGCGCAACGCTCGCAGCCACTCCAAGAAGCAAATTCAGCAGATTGCCGCCAGTATCCGTGAGTTCGGGTTCGTCAACCCGGTGCTGGTCGATGACCAGGGTCGCATCGTTGCCGGCCATGGTCGGGTCGAGGCGGCCAAGCTCCTGGGTCAGGGGACCGTCCCGGTCATCCCACTCTCTCATCTGACCGAAGAGCAAAAGCGGGCTTACGTCCTGGCGGACAATCGATTGGCCGAGTTATCGGGCTGGGATCGGGACCTGCTGAAGCTCGAACTTGAAGAACTCACCAGCCTTGACCTGAGTTTCGAAATCGAGATCACTGGTTTCGACACTGCGATCATCGACCAACTGTCACCTGGTACAGCGGGCGCTTCGGCCGATAAGGATGATCCCGAGCCGGAGCCTTCCGGACCTGCGGTCAGCCGACCGGGTGATCTATGGCACCTTGGTCCACATCGAATTCTGTGCGGTGACGCTCGCGACGGCGATGCCTATCGCCGCTTGCTGGGTGAGGACGTCGCCCAGATGGTCTTCACTGATCCACCCTATAACGTGCCGATCGACGGCCACGTCAGCGGTCTAGGCCGGGCTCAGCATCGGGAGTTCGCCATGGCCTCCGGTGAAATGTCTTCTGAGCAGTTCACCGCCTTTCTCAATACGGTGCTCGGCCAGATGGCGGCGGTGTCGGCTCCGGGGGCGATCCACTTCGTGTGTATGGACTGGCGCCATATGAGCGAGTTGACCGCAGCCGGCCGAGCGGTCTATGCCGAACTGAAGAATCTGTGCGTATGGGTGAAGGACAACGGCGGCATGGGCAGCTTCTACCGCTCCCAGCACGAACTGGTGTTCGTCTACAAGGTCGGCACCGCCGCGCACATTAACAACTTTGGGCTTGGAGAGAAAGGGAGGTATCGAACGAATGTATGGGGCTATCCCGGCCTGAGCAGCCTTCGGCCAGGACGGGACAGTGCGTTGGCGGTGCACCCCACGGTCAAACCGACGGCGCTGGTGATGGATGCGATCAAGGACTGCTCGCGCAAAGGCGGCCTCATCCTCGATGGCTTCGGCGGCAGTGGCACGACCTTGATCGCAGCGCAACGTACCGGGCGCCATGCTCGCCTGCTCGAAATCGATCCGCTCTATGTGGATGTGACGATCCGGCGCTGGCAGGAGTTGACCAGGGGCACCGCCCACCATGCGGACACCGGCGAAAGCTTCGAGGAGGTCGCCACCCGTACCGAGACGAGGGCCATGCTGCCCGCTGCGGGGGAGGTAGGCCATGGCAAAAAAGGCTGAGGTCGGCTATGGCCGACCACCGGTCGAGACGCGCTTCCAAAAGGGAACGTCCGGCAACCCCAAGGGGCGCCCCAAGGGCAGCTGCAACGGCAGCCTACAACTGGCCCTGATGAAGGAACTGGATCGGCCAATGGACCTGACCGAAAACGGCCGGAAGGTGAAGATAACCAAGAAGGAGGTCTTAGCGAAGTCCTTGATCGCAAATGCTATCAAGGGCGACACCAAGGCGTTCCAAATGATCATGACCTTGGCCGGCGAAGTTTCCTCCGATCAGGACACCGCTTCCTCTGAGGCGGAGGCTCCCGACGATTTAGCTATTCTGGCTGCCTGGGAACAACGAAAGGCACAGCGCACTCGGGGAGGCGGTGATGAGTGAGCGTCAACTTGTGATCGATGCCTTGCTGCGGCAAGACCTTCCGAGCTTTTTGGCGAAAGCGTTCTCCACGCTCGAGCCCGGGCGCACTCTCCACCAGAACTGGCATCACCTGGCCATGACCTGGGCCTTGTCCCAGGTCGCGGCGGGGCAAATGCGCCGGTTGATCATCAACGTTCCACCTCGTCATCTCAAGTCGCTGTGCGTGACCGTCGCGTTCACGGCCTGGGTGTTGGGGCGCGATCCGTCCCGCCGCATCATGAGCGTCAGCTACGGTGAGGACCTGGCGCGCAAGCATGCGGTCGACGCGCGCATGGTGATGGAGAGCGACTGGTACCGGCGCATCTTCCCGTCCTTCGGGCTCAAGGCGGTGCGCCAGCGGGAGGTCGTGACCACCAGCAATGGCTTCCGGTACGCGGGGTCGGTCGGAGGCGCCATCCTCGGTCGTGGTGCTGACCTCATCGTCATCGACGATCCTATCAAGTCTATGGATGTGCTGTCGGCGGTAGAGCGGCAACGGGTCAAGGAGTTTTATGACAACACCCTGTACACCCGCCTCGACGACAAGGGCCGCGGTGCCATTGTGATCGTCATGCAGCGGTTGCACGCCGATGACCTGGTCGGCCATGTACTCAGTAAAGAGGACTGGGAGGTGCTGACCATTCCGGCGCTGGCGACCGAAGACCACCGATACGACATCGGTCCGGGTGAGCACCATCTCCGCCGGGCGGGCGAGTTGATCCAGCCCGAGCGCGAGGGCCGGGACGTGCTGGAGCTTATCCGGCGGACACTGGGCAGTCTGTCGTATTCGGCCCAGTATCAGCAGGCGCCGGTGCCCCCTGAAGGCAATGCGATCAAGCGGGAGTGGCTCAGGTTCTATGACGCCGTGCCGGCCGACCTTGACTTGGTGGTGGTGAGCTGGGACCCGGCCTCGACCTTGGGAGAGACCAGCGACTATTCGGTGGGGACGGTATGGGGGCTGAAGGGGAGCGACATCTATCTGCTGGATGTGGTGCGCGGGCGGTTCGAGGTGCCGGACCTGCGCCGTCGCATCATTGCCGTGCATCAGCAGCGGCGGGCCCACGCGACCATCATCGAAGAGACCGACATTGGGCGGGCCCTGGTTCAGGAGATGCGGCAGCAGGCCCCCGTACGGCCGATCCTGTATCCATCGCGCGTCGATAAGGAGGCGCGCCTGCTGGCCCAGGCGCCCAAGATCGAGGCTGGGCAGGTGCTATTGCCGCGGGAGGCCCCGTGGTTGGCCTGCTACATGACGGAGCTGCTGGCCTTTCCCAACGGGAGCCATGACGATCAGGTCGACAGCACGTCCCAGGCCTTGGGTTGGCTGTCTCGGCGGATGGAACGACCCGAACTGATCGATCCCCCGGATGAACAGCGGCGTCGGCCGCCGGGTCAGCCTCGCCCCCGGTAACGCCGGACCGACGGCCGACGCGACGAGCCTTGGCCTTGTTGAGGGGGTGGTCCGAGCCGCCGGTTGGCCGGCTCCGAACGGTCTTAGTTTGGGGCTTATGACAAGCAAGAATCTGGACAAGACAAGCCCTAACTCAGCCATAAAATGATCGCAGAAACCTCTGGCAGTCTCTCTGAAATGGAGCGTTAGTAGTCGGGCCGGCACCTCGGCACCATGACCTTGGAGGACCTCATGAATACCTGCAGTAACCAAGAGCCGACTGTTGATCTTGACCTGAACCTGGTCCAGGAGTTGCTCGAAACCGCGACCGGGCGGCAACGTCAGCGCTTCCTGGCCATCACGCAACAGCGGACTCGGATGTTCAGCCCGATCGCGCTGTGCGGCACCGACGATATGATCACGATCTCCAGGTTTTTGGCCGGGGCCACCCGGCGAGCCCGGCGGGTGACCGGAGACCCCTCGGCAATGCTGTTCGGCTGGCACGACTGGCAGAAATCCCGGGGCCGCCTCCAAAGGGGGCAATTGAGCCTGACGGAACCGACGTTCAGAGCGTTTCAACAGGCGCTTGGTCAGGACCGGCGATAACCCAACCTCGAAAGGATTATAACGATGTTCGCTCACACAGCCACCACTTTTAGCCCCGCCACATCAACTGCCAAGAAGCCGCCTCGGGCCGCTCGTGCGCCCCGGCAGCCGAAACGGCAAGATACAGTCGCCGCGCCGATCGATCCGGTGGAGTTGGTAGCCCCCCTGGGCGAGGATGCCGGCCCCACCGCTGACCTGCCAGAGACCCTGGTTGAGGAGTCCTGCACCACTACGCTCCAGCCAGCCGCGAGCCCGGAGCCCGAAGGTCAGGGGTCCGAGAATCTGGACCCCACCCCGGTTGCCTCGCCGATCGGGCAAACCGGCTCCGTCGCCGAGCTGCCGGTCATCACCCCTGGTGAGGAAACTGTTCTCTTGGCGGACCAGATCACCCAGAATCCGGAGCCGTCCCCCTCCGCCGTGGCGTCCGCCGAGTCGGATGCGCCCGGAACCGATCTCTCGACCACGCTGAGCCCGGTCGCACTCAGCCATGACCACGTCATCGCCGTGTGCCGGCAGGTGCTGATCGATACCCTCACCGCGAGCTTCGGCATCGCCCAGAGGGAGGCCGAAGTCGCGGCCGAACGGGCGGTGCGGACCCTGGCGACACCGCCGGCGGCTTCGATCCAGAGGGGCGAGACCAAGCTGGCTCGCTTGATCACCCTGCTCGGTCGGCGAGAGGGCGCGACCCTCGCCGAAATGATCACTGTGACGGGGTGGCAGGCCCACTCGGTTCGCGGCGTCATCTCGGGCACGCTCAAGAAGAAACTCGGCCTCGCCGTCAGCAATGAGATGACGGGAGATCGCGGCCGGGTCTACCACCTGCCTACCGGGGGCTGAGGATGGCCCGCCGCGTCATCGACCGGGAAGCGCTCGGCCAGGAAGTGGCCGGGCTTCCCACCCTGCCGGCCAGCACCCTCCACGAATACTGGCACAGGTTGTTCGACCAGCCGATGCCATCCCATTTTAGCCGGAAACTGCTGGTTCGGGCCATCGCCTACAAACTCCAAGAGAACGCCTTCGGGGGGCTAAAACCTTCGATCGCCCGGTTCCTCGACAAGGCCGCGGTCGACCTCGCCGCCGGCAAGGGCATCGCCGCTCCCGCGCCAAGCTTCAAGCCGGGCACCCGCCTGTTGCGCGAGTGGCATGGCGAAACCCACGAGGTTATGCTCCTGGAGGACGGGGTGCGTTACCGCGGGGAAACCTACCGCTCGCTGACCGAGGTCGCCCGCACCATCACCGGTACCCACTGGTCGGGTCCCCGATTTTTTGGCGTGGTGGCCCAGGAGGTCCGAAATGCCGCCGAATAAAGGTCCGCACGCGCGCTGCGCCATCTACACCCGCAAGTCTTCCGAGGAAGGACTGGAGCAGGACTTCAATTCCTTGCATGCCCAGCGGGAGGCCTGCGAGGCGTTTATCAGAAGCCAGAAGGCCGAGGGCTGGCGGCTGGTCGAAACGGCCTATGACGACGGCGGGTTCTCGGGCGGCACCATGGAGCGGCCGGCCTTGCTGCGCCTGCTCGACGACATCCGCGCCAAACGGGTCGACATCGTGGTGGTCTATAAGATCGACCGCCTGACCCGCTCGTTGTCGGACTTCGCCAGGATGGTCGAGGTCTTCGATGCCAGCGGCATCTCGTTCGTCGCCGTCACCCAGCAGTTTAACACCACCACCAGCATGGGCCGGCTTACCCTCAACATCCTGCTGTCGTTCGCCCAGTTCGAGCGCGAGGTCACCGGCGAGCGCATCCGCGACAAGATCGCCGCCTCCAAGCGTAAGGGCATGTGGATGGGCGGCCATCCATCTCTCGGCTACGATATCGCCGACCGCAAGCTGATCGTCAATCCGGCCGAGGCCGCAACCGTGCGCCACATCTTCCAGCGCTATCTGGACCTCGGCTGCGTCCGCCATCTGTGCGATGATCTGGAATGTGGGGGCGTCCGATCAAAACAGCGGGTCTCGGACTCCGGCCGCAGGTTTGGCGGTGGGCCCTTGGGTCGAGGCGCCCTCTATACCCTGCTGCGCAATCCCATCTACATCGGCGAGATTTGCCACAAAGGCCTCCGCCATCCTGGCCAGCACGAGGCCATCATCGATCGCGAGTTGTGGGGTGCTGTTCAGCAGCGCCTTGCTGGCAACATCACCGAACGGCAGTCCCGGTCGGGACGGATCGAAGCCAGTGTGCTGGTGGGCCGGATTTATGAGGACTCGGGCGAGCGCATGACTCCCAGCCATGCCATCAAGAACGGCCGGCGCTATCGATACTATGTCTCGCGCTCTCTGGTGACCGGAACGGTCGAGACCTCCGGGCGTGGCTGGCGCCTGCCGGCCCGGGAACTCGAACGGTGTGTCGCTGACAGTGCCATCGCGATCCTCCGTAAGCGACCAGCCCTGGCGGCGGCCCTGCGGGAGGCCGGCCTTCCCACCGATCAGGTGCCCACAGCGCTGGTCGTTGCCGCCCAGTGCATCGAACGACTCAAGTCCGACGCCGAGGTCGCCGCACTGACCGACCTCATCAATCGCGTCGAGGTCAGTGAGGATGGGTTGCTGCTGGTGCTCTCATTGGTGCCGCTGCTCCCGACGGACACGGTGGTGGACCATCCGGAGGCCTTGCTGCTGAGCCAGCGGATTCCCATGCAGGTCCGGCGCCGGGGTGTCGAGTTGCGGCTGGCGATCGAGACAGACTCGGGCATCCCCCACAAGGCCGATCCGGCCTTGCTCAAGGCGGTGACTCGAGCCCGAGGCTGGCTGGCCGATCTGGTCAACGGCACCGCGCCCAACATCGTCGCTCTGGCCGCTCGCGAAGGTGTCACCGACCGCTACATCGGACATCTGCTGCCGCTGGCCTTCCTGGCCCCCAGCATCGTCGACGCCATCGTCAACGGTCGCCAGCCCGTCGATGTCACTGCGGAAGCGCTGGTCAAGCGGATCGATCTCCCGCTGGACTGGCCCGAGCAACAGCGGGTGCTCGGATTCGTCTGATCGCCAATGCGCTTTTTCTTTGCGGCCCAAAACAACGCTCTTCTGGCCTTTTTAATTCAGGGCCGGTGAACGGCTAAACCGGACCGCCTAAAAGGCAAACAGAGAAAACCGCCGGCATGCCCTCAAAATTGCACCATCAACTCTTGTCTCCGGTCTGGGGTTTTATGATAATGTGGCGGCCAACCGGGCTTTTTAGACTGCTTTGTACATAGTCTTTACTTATGAATACTTATGGCGGAGCGATTGGGATTCGAACCATCAGTACTCCTTGTTTGTAACCCCCGGGAATGTCGGACGAATTTAGCCTCGATTCCTTAAAGAGACGCTAGCACATTGATATCCTGTTGAAAAGAGAAAACTAGTCCCGGAGCCGGCGCTGCCGCCGAGGAGACTGATGCCATGCGCTTGACAGACCAATGTGCCGCAGGCCGGTGCGGCACCGGGAGGGAGCGACTGGCGGTCACAACTGGTACGGCGTTGACCACATAGCCACTGGGCTCATCAACCGGTTTGCCGCAATCGTTCAGTGGGTGAATATCCATGTCTCCCATGAGGTAGGGGGCGGTCGGCGCATCATTCTTGCAACTGACGATTGTTATGAAACAGATCGGGACCGTCCGCAACTTCGTACCCCAGTGTCCTGTAACCGGTTTGTCGTTTATCGGCCATCCTGGTAAGCATCGGCACAGACGCATCGACGTAATCGTATATGATAACCTCCCGTTTTGCCGAATGGAGTCGATGGAGCCGACCGGCGTATTGGGCGAGCGTCCCGCGCCACGAGATGGGCATCGTGAGAAACAGGGTGTCAAGCCGCGCGTCGTCGAACCCTTCCCCGAGATACCGCCCAGTCGCCACCAGAACGCGCTCGGCATCGTCGGGAACCGTTACCAGGACTTCGGCGGTCTTGCGTCGGTCCCGGACGCCCATGCCGCCGCTCAGAACGATGACGTTTTTCGCAAACCGCGAGAGGCGGTCGGCCAGCAGTTGCAGGTGGTCCTTCCGTTCCGTGATGACCACAGGAGACCGCCCGGCCTCGAGCGCAGACAGGATGTCGTTGAAAATCTGGTCGTTTCGTTCCTGGTCTCGCGCGAGCAGGCCATAAAGGTTCTGAATGGGTATGCGGGGCCCCTCGTCGGACGTCGGCAGACGGAAGGACGTGGAGCGCAGGATGACGCGATGCCCGAAGGGCCGTGCAGCCGCCTGCTTTCGGGCATCGACCTTATAGCGAATCGGCCCGCATTGCATGAATATGATGGGATGGTGTCCATCTTTTCTGGTCACCGTGGCGGAGAGACCCAGCACGAATTTAGCTTTGGTTTCGGCGGCGACTTCCTCAAAGCTCTTGGCAGAAATGTGATGACATTCATCAACAATGAGTTGTCCATAGTCGGCAACCAGATCAGCAACCTCGCCCTTTTTTGACAGGCTCTGGATGAGCGCGACGTCAATCTCACCGGTGGGCTTTCTCTTACCGCCACGAATAAAGCCTATCCGAGCAGGGTCGATGTCGAGAAACGCCTTAAGCCTCGCCACCCACTGATCGAGCAACTGTTGACGGTGGACCAGGATGAGCGTGTTGGTGTCCCGTTGCGCAATCATCCGGGCAGCTACGACCGTCTTGCCGAACGCTGTCGTTGCGGCGAGAACGCCCGTCTCGTGAGCCAACATAGCCTTGGTTGCCGCCTCCTGCTCTTCCGTCAGGGTACCCAAGAACCGGATTCCGAGCCGGGTGCCCACCTGACGTTCGTCCCGCACATCGACCTTGATGCCGTTGACGATGAGCAGGTCCTTCGCCGCATCCAGGCAGCCGCGCGGAAGTGCGACGTGCTTCACGAACATTTCTGCGCACGAGATGATCCTCGGCTTTCCGAACGTCGGCAACCTCATTCCTTGCGCAGCATAAAAGTCAGGATTCTGAAAAGCGGCGAGGCGCGCAAGCCGGTTGACGAGTGCAGGCGGAAGCTCTGTGCGATCAATATAGACCTTGTTTCCGACCACGACTTCGACGCATTCAGGCAACTTGCCTTGAATCTGCGGCTCTGGCTTTCGCCTTGATGGTGGCGCCAACCATGGTTGCTCGTCGTCATCTTCCACAGGGAGGCGAACTCCGAGGATGCGCCCCGACGAAGCCGCCTGTTCAACGAGGTTCCCGACCTCCGCCCGCGACATGCGTCTGATCGTGGACAGGAAGGCCCATTGGTCATCAAACGGTCGGAAGTCGTCGTCGAGAAAGACGCTATTGCCCTGACTCCGGGGAACTTTCTGCAGCGGAAGGGCAATCAGGTTGCCGAAGCCGCCGGCCGGCATCGTATCCTGGCTCGGGAAGAAGCGGTCATATGAATCGAACCCGATGTCAGGACAACGCTCCATGGTTTCGGTAATCAGCCAGGAGCCAAGCCGTCTGGCCTCCCCGGCGGGAATGGGGTCGGAGAAGAAAATCCAGACATGACCGCCATTGCCCGAACGGGACCGTTCCAGGGCGGCGGGCACGTTCTTGGCTCGGCAGGTGTCAACGAACGCTTTGACGTCTCGCGCCCAGGACTGCTTGTCGAAATCTGCCGCCAGGAACCAGCAGGTCTCGTCTGGAAGAAGGGGGTAAACGCCCGCAATGAAGTTTTGTGTAATTGAGCGATCGGACTTGCCGGGTTCCACACCTTGAAGATGGCATTTGATGACGTCATCGGTGACTGGGAGGAATGCTTGGTCTGGACATACGCTGCATTTTACTTTTGGCTTGCCGCAGATACCCCGGATCCAGTCATTCCGGCAAACGGGAGAATATCCCGCTTTCCCTGTTTTAGGATTATTCCAGCGTTTCGGAAAGACGTCTTTCCGACCCCGGAACAGGCTCCCGAAGAGGGCGACCTTGTCAGTTGTCGATGAAGCCATCGTGACCGGAGCATCGCGGTGGGTCGGTGGTGGAAAGACGGGCGCACGCGCCGCTTCGGCTTCGGCCGTACGAAGTCGCCGTAGGTCCTCGAGATCGCGAAAGACGGTCTGACGCTCTTGATCCAGCGCCACCAGGCGCGCTTCAAGTTCGCCGATACGGCTATTGGTGTCACTTGGCGCTTCCATCGCCATGCCGCCCTGTCAGTTCGCGACCGTCATCGGTTTGTCGAACACGCTGCCGTTTGGCTCGAGAGGGAGAGCGTGGTTGGGCAGTGTATCGTATATCTGGCCGCCTGCGATCACCTCCATTTGGCCCATCACTGATTGAGGAACGCCGACCACGTCGGTCATCGGGCGGACTCAGCAGCCTGGTGACGCAGACTCAGCCGCCGTCGCATCCAGACCAGCAGCTGATCGCACAGACGTGGTGAACGTCCGGGTTTAGAAAAGACTGGCGCATCTCCGTCTCAAATGTTTATCATATTGGAACAAACTTCAAATAATAATGCGTCAGTAACAGGGTGCTCAATAATATATTAATGGGATGAGCGTAGATAACTCTGGCATTTATTCGACAAAAGAGCGGTAGTGTCTGGGCTGCCGCATTTATAGCCAAGAGGCTGGAGGCCAATATGTATATTTGTATATATCATCAGCCGATATCCACCCTTGACTTGACCTGCGTCCTGACGTTGCTTGTGACCGCCGTCGGCCTGCAGCGGCTTCGCTATCTGGCCATCGCGATCCACCCCAGCCCGATGTCAAGCCCGATTGTGCAGTGCGGCGCCAACGACATGATTGTCATCTCACGGTTAGACACCGGAACGACTAAACGCGCCCGCAGTGTCGCCGGGGACCCCACGGTGTTGTTGTTCCACTGGTGCGGCTGGCAGAAATCCCGAGCACGACTGGAACGGGGGCGCTTGAGCCTGACCGAGCCTACCTGTCAACGCCGAGTAATTTTAGGCCAGTACCGGCAATAAATTGACAGGAAAAGATCATTACCGAGTTTCCTACACACAAGCAGCATCGGCCCGACAGTAAGGTGGCACTCGAATCACCGACCTCATCAATCGCGTCGAGGTCGGTGAAGCTGATTTGCTCCTGGTGCTTTCATTGGTCCCGTTGCTCCCGGCTTGCACGGCGTTGAAACATCCGGATGCCTTGTTGTGAGCCAGCGGATTTTCATGTAGGTCCGGCGCAGGGGTGTCGAGTTGCGATTATCGATCGTTAGTGATTCGGGCGTCACCCGCAAGGCCGATCTGGCTTTGCTCAAGGCGGGGACTCGGTTTCAGGGCTGGCTTGCCAAGCAGATCGACCTATCCCAGGATTGGTGCGAGCAACATCGAACGCTTGGATTTGTCTGATTGCCTATCTGCGGTATCTTTGCGACCCGGAACAAAACCCTTCCGGTCCTTTTATTTCATAGTGAGTTATCGACGAAACCGGACCGTCTAAAAGGCAAACAGAGAAAAACCACCGGTACGCCCCCTAAATTGCAACATCAACTCTCGTCTCCGGTTCGGGTTTTTATTAGAATGGGGCGGTTTGCCGGGCTATTCAGGCTGTTTTGTGCTCAGTCTTTACTTGCGAATA
>JADFXL010000066.1 GCA_015233585.1 Alphaproteobacteria bacterium
GGTCATGGACATGGTCTTCCGCGACGACGAATGCCGGGTTCGAACCGAAAACGCCCCGGCTAATTTCACGACCCTGAAACACATGGCCCACAACTTGATCCGCAAGGCTCCGGGAAAGGACTCCCTACGCCTCCGCCGCAAGGTCGCAGCCTGGGACGACGACTTCCTTGCAAGCCTTATCGCCGCATGATCCCTTCACCCGATTCCCCTGTATCCGGAGCCAAGAACATGGCAGTCGTGCGCCGTTCCGCCCTCGGTCTCGTCCGCGCCGACAAGTCCAAGGGCAGCGTGAAAACAAAAAGAAAATCAGCCAGTTGGAGCACCGCCTTCCTGCTCACACGCCTCCAGATAAAATGAGCGTTAACCTCGATTCCGAGCCGTGGCCAGCCACCTCAGACTGAGGTATCATTCGGGTGACGACGGAGGGTGCTTATGGACGACGAACTGAAAGCGGTCCTCGCCAAGCTGGCGGACAAGATCGAGAGCGAAGCGGCCGAGAATGCTAAGTTCCGCGCCGAAGTCCGCAGTTACATGGCGGACACCGATAAGCGGTTGATCGGCATCGAGGGTCGGTTGGGTCGCATTGATGAGCACCTCGCCGGCATCGACAAGCGCCAGGATGATCAGAACGCCATCCTTGCGGCCATGATTCCCGTCAAGATCGCGGCGGTAGGCGGGCGGTAGCGCGAAGGGTGTCGGTTAAAGCGACTCCCTCAAACGGGGAGGTGGGTCGAAGGTATGGCCGAAACGGTTCCCCCTTTCACCGGGCGGGCACACCTCTGGCGTTGACGGCGGCAGGCCGGGGTGCGGTTGAGGAAGCGTTGAACCCATGAACCGATGAAGCCCGCCGCGGCTCTCACCGGGCAGGCTTCATTGCAGGGACATTGAGCGATACTTTAGGCCCCAGTCGCGTCGCCGCGTTGCGTAGTTCGTGGGTTTCGCTTTGCGTCCGCGCCAGCCCGGCCCGCTCAGCTTCCAGGTCGAGCACGCCGTCGTCGGCGAGATCAGCAGCCGGATCGCGCGCCCGGCCGGCAGCGACCATGCGCAGGTGTTCCAAATAACGGCGGCGGCAGTCGTCCACGTCCAGGGCGCCCTTGCGCGCGGCAGGCAGCACCCCTTAGAGGCTAAATACCTCACATGGCGCTCAGATGGGAACATATGATGGGCTATTTCCGCTTGGGTTGCCATGTATCATATGGATTTTAAACGATAATATATCATTTCCGAGTCGGAATAGGAACCCCCTTTGTGTGGATTCATACCTAGACATGAAGGGGGCTGCCGCACACCCCAGGTCTCTTTGACGGGAAGGACCCGCCGAACCTGCAGCCAAATAAGGCATCAACGCGCTCGCTTGGGAGCATCCGCGGGGATCCGCGCGCAAACGCGAGCAATTTCAGGCGTATTAACCGCCAATCAACTCCCTTGGTAAGGGAGAGGTCGTCAGTTCAATCCCTGTCGCGCCCACCAGATAACCCTCTGAAATCACGGGTTCATCAAAAACAACCGTTCTCCCCAAAGCCGGAAAATGGCGTGAACAAACGGAGAAGTCCGTGCACGCACGTGCAAAATCCGCGCAGTCAGTTCCGTATCCGCTCCCCGTTTGAGTCGCTCCGGCCGAGTCGGCGACAAAAGACCCGGACGCTGCCGCACCAACGTGGCAGCAGGCAAACCTGTAGCGGGCAAGCGGCACAATAACCCGCTGGAATGCAAGATTATGCCTGCGGTTTTAATCTGCTGAAGTGGCTAAAATACTGAAACTCTTCGTCGCGGAACCGCTCAAACAAATCAGTCTTTTCGGCCGGAAAAACACAAATATCAGAGTAGGGCTGGGTTGTCTGGATTGCATAGTATAAGCTTATATCTTCTATAATGCGCACATCTCCAAGGTCAAATGACAGAAGATACTCCCCTGTATTCTGATATACAACAGCCATCCGATACCAAATTAACAACATGTCCGCAAAGATATGCGCACCATCGGCTGTGTGTGGCAAGAACAAATCCTGATCATACTCAAAAAATATGACCGGTTTTTTTCTTGCAATCATATCAAGAGCACCCCGGATGATATTAATATCATAACCGTCTGTATCGATCTTGATGATATCGATGGCATCATGAACGTCAACACGATCAAGAATATCCTCAAGATTTTCACCGTGGATGCTCGCGGTTTGTCCATCGGATCGCAATCCTGCCGTTCCAGCCACGCGGTGAAGCTGCCCCTCCACCACCCCCGAATGCTGGGCGACAAAGGCCCGTATCGCCAAAACATTTTTCCAATTGCGGGTATTGGCCGAAAGCAATTGAAAATACCTTTCGTCACCCTCGATGCTTACCACTGAAACGCCCGGGACCGAAACCAGCGATGCCGCCGTATCTCCGATGTTGGCTCCAATATCAACGATCACACATCCCCTGCGTCGTTCAGCGACGAGACGGCACAATCGGGGCAAGGCCGTATCGTAGTGCGGAAACAAAGCCTGGTAAATTGGTAGGTTGTGAGACAGAGGCGCAATCAGCTTATGGCCGCACACATCAATATACACCAGTGGGTCAAAATAAAGCATCCAGGACCGCAGGCGGGCAGCAACCATTCCCCCAAGACGGGCCAATAAACGGCCACCCGAATTGTGAATAATGGCGTCAATAAGCGCTTGTCCGAACCACGATAATATAAAACTTGTCCTCTTCGGCTCTTTATTCACCACATCGCCCCCCACGGCCAACAGCGTCCGCTGTCAAGTATCCTGAAAAACATCAAGTGTTCAAGCACATTCCAGCGCACCGACGGACTCCGCCCCCCACTCTTCCGGTTCGGCTGTGTGGAGATGCGGCGGGCTGTCGCATGGGCAGGGAGTCAGGCGATTGTTCTCGCCCGGTCTGGCTCCGATTTACCGCCGCTCGCTTCCCAGCAACGAAAAAGGGCCTAACCGATCTCTCGGCTATATCCCTATCCAGGTAAGGCAGGCCATAAGAATTCCCTAGGGCATCTGACTCGGGCAGAATAGAATCGCGTCAGCAAAGGTGGAGAATTGGATGGCCGAGGTCCTCGAATTTGTGAGACGGTTTAGCTCGGAAGAGGCGTGCATTATTCATCTTTCGGGACTGCGCTGGCCCGGGGGATATGTCTGTTCGGGGTGTGGTGGTCGCGAGTCTTGGCGACTCAAGGCGCGTCCGCGGGTCTACGAATGCGGGTCCTGCCATCATCAAGAATCCGTTACCTCTGGAACGGTATTCCATCGAACGCGGACCGAGCTACCGAAGTGGTTCCTCGCCGCTCACCTCATGGGCTGTGACAAAAGGGGTGTTTCTGCGAAGTTCCTGCAACGAGAATTGGGGGTGGCGTACCAGACGGCCTGGACCACCTGAAGCACACGCCCGTGATCCAGGGGCCAGCGCGACGGCTGCGACGGTGCCATCTGTCCGGACAGCCGGCAACCCGCGACTTAGTCAAGAGCCGGAGGGGAAGACGGCAAGCTGACGATCTCTCGCCTGACCGAACCGGGTTCGCGCCAGCGGTTCGAGCCGTCTTGTGTGTCTTGATTGGGTAGACCCCAGTACGACGAATTCGTGAGACACCGCCCCCTCAAGCTTTCTGCCATTTCGTCCGCCTTTTTTGGGTTGACGTTAGGCATATGAGACAGCACAAGGGGATTGTCTAGACCCAAACGAGACAGGCAGGGGGCAGCAATGGCACGGATTGGTTACGCTCGGATATCGACCACGGATCAAGATACCGCGCTTCAGGTTGCCGCCCTGAAGACCGCCGGGTGCGAGGTGATTCGGGAAGAGCAGGCCAGCGGCACCACGACGGCCGGGCGCACCGAGTTGGCTACCGTCCTGGAGTTCCTCCGGCCCGGTGACGTGTTGGTGGTGACGCGGATTGACCGGCTGGCCCGGAGCATCGCCGATCTTCAGACCATCGTCCGCACCATCCGCGAAAAAGGCGCCGCGCTCGCCTGCACCGAACAGCCGGTTGACACCAGCACGCCAGCCGGCAAGGCTTTTCTGGACATGCTCGGCGTCTTCGCCGAGTTCGAAACCAACCTCCGTCGCGAGCGGCAACTCGAAGGCATCGCCAAGGCCAAGGCCGAAGGTGTGTACAAGGGCCGGAAGCCGAGCATCGACGTTGACCAAGTGCGTCAACTCAGGGCGGAAGGACTGGGCGCCACCGAGATTGCCAAGAAGACCGGCATTGCCCGTGCTTCCGTCTATCGCCTGCTTACCGGTCAGGCGAGTGCTCAAAGCTGAACGAAGGCAGACAGCGCGGCGTGAACCTGGCTCCGCGGCCGTAGCAGCGGAGCCAGGCAAGTAGCCGCTGCCCCTGCTCCATGCTCACGCCTTAAGCAAACGTCCGAAACGTCGGGGCCAGTCCTACCGTCTCAATCATAGCACCAAAGAAATCGCGGCGCGAACCGGGTTCGCTATCCCGTTTATCTCGGTCGCCAGCGATCGGCGTTACGGCCGTAGAGACTGACGAGCTGCCGATCGCGCCGTTCTGGCTCTCGACCTGATCGCGGTTGCCGACTGCCCGGACGGGATGGCACCATCGCAGCCGTACCGTCATCCCCAGGTTCATGTCCGCCCGGCCGGTCAGGGTCCCCCACTCTCTCAGGTGGTGCCGGCCCGGCAAAAACTTATCCGGAGGGGGTACCCCCGGTTTTCGTCCGCCATCGCCCGCCAGCTCCCTGCCAATGGGCTTTTTCGCCTCGGCTGGGAGTTTTCGCCCGCGCGGCGGACAAAACCGCCACCGCCGGACAAACTCGACCCCGGCCGTTCTGGCGCCCCTTACGGCGAGACGTGAGACGGGGCTACGAGTGGGCGGGTTGCGCTCTCGGCGAAAGGGTTGTCTTCGGGATGCGTCTCGAACCACAGGGCATCGGCGCAAAAGTCGATGTCACCCGGCCATTCGAGGCTGCGACCACGGTCACCGACTCGGACCAGGGCAAAGACGGCAGGGTCACGGAGAGGGGCGAACACGCCATCGCCGACGAGGTGGCCGAAGCGGTTGACCGTCATCGCGCCGTTTGCCCACGTCAGCCGAACCGTGCAGGTGCGGGCATCCGGTTCGGCCCTGACGATACGGTTTTCGGTCGGTGCGGGCATGGGGCAAATCCTCTGGTCAAATCCTCTCGGGGGCTTCGCGTTCCTGGCACTTGAGCCAGTTCAACGCCAGCGTCTCCTGATGAGTTGCCGCCCATTCCTGCACCTTCCGCTCCGCGGCTGGCGGCAGGGACCCGCGGAGGACGGCAAGAGTGCGGATGGAAATCAGCGCCTCGTGATCCGCCAGCGTAGCATGGAAATGGGGCGGTACGTGATCGTTGAAAAACATCTCGATCTTGATGCCGTCGATGATGGCGATGGTCGGCATGATTTCCTTACTCCGCAGCCTTCCTCAGCCGCACCCCCGGTCCACCACCGTTCTCGGCAATGAACTCGACCCCAGCCGCTTCAAGGGCGGCACGGATGGCTTGCATGGTGCCGTCCCGGAGTTCCTCGCCGCGCTCCAAGCGCGTAACGGTATTCGTCGAGACGTTTGCCAACACGGCAAGCTCTCGGACGCCAAGCCCTAGACCGGCCCTAGCCATCTTGCATTGCCCTGGCGTCATTCGCTACCTCGTGGCGATTTGAATTGACCAACCGCGATAAATGATGACAGTGTAGCGATTGACTGTCTGAACAGCAAGTGGCCGAACCGGGTGTTGGTAGCCCGCGCCGAATTGCATCGCATCGCCTTCGCCCTTGAAGAGCCCGTGCTCGAACTGCGACAGGGTCTCGACCTCCTGCGGCTGATGGGTGAGCGGAACAGCGACTGTGCCATCTGGTATTTTTGGGCAAACGGGAGAGCGCGTTGACCCTCTCGACGTTTTGGGAGCCACGAACGCCGCATTGAAAGGACATTATTTCGCTTGCCAATGGAATATCGATGCCAATGGGTTTAATCAGATAATATCAGATAGGTGTGACCCAAACGAATTTCTTGGCAGTCTAGTGATTAGCCAATCAGATGCGACAAGTTTTCGCGATAAGTTTGCGCCACCCAGAAAAAATCGCGGTATCGGCGCGCTACTATTTAGTGCGCCCGCAGCAAAGCCGAGGCTTCCTCCATCGTGCCCGAATTTTGAGGCTATTGAACGACAGGAGACTGATAATCGCCTTTTGAAGGCGAAGACGGCTAGTCGTGAATGGTGGTTAAAGTCTTACCGCACCACGCTTGACACCTTGCGGCGGCAATTGGACTCCAAAGAAGGGGACGGTGGTAATAATGTATACTTCCTCGGACTAACACTCAAGCCCGGTCAATTGCCAATTGGAGAGGGCATTGAACACGTAGTTAGAAAATGGGAAACAGAACTTGGGAGGTCTCAATTAAGCAGCCTTGACCAAGCCGACATTGCGGCTCTCAACGCGGAGTGGAATGCACTGATAGCGGAAGTTAGGGCTCGGGATACAGAAACAAATACGTCAAATTCAGAATATTCACCAGACATTAGCATGACTGAATCTGCATACACTCTTGCGAAGACTGACTGCAAGGCACAGGCAAGCCATAGGCCGCAAGGAAATGAAGGTGAGGCATGGCAATGGCTTGACGTTCACTACGCCAAATATGACGTCACGTCGCGCGGAGAGAAGACCCGGATGGATGAAGCTATGAACGAAGCTCTGTCGCTTGGAAGCTCCGTCACCGCAAAAACCTACCGAAACAGATGGTACAAAGCGAGGAATGGTAACAACGTAACAGCGGATGGTAACAGCTAACGGTAACGATGCCTGTTACCAACTATTACCTTGTTACCAATTGTTACTATTTGAAGATCAATCCCAGGTCTCGCGAATATCGCTCCGTCAACACCGGATAACCTCCGGCAACAAACGGAGCGATACATGCTCAAGACCCGCAGGCTTCGGCGCGCCGAAGCATCCCAATACCTGAAAGAGACGCACGGCGTCTCTCGCACCACCGCTACTCTCGCGAAACTCGCGACCGTCGGCGGTGGGCCGAAGTTCCAGAAGCTTGCCCGTCAGGTCTATTACGATCCGGCGGACCTTGATGCCTGGGTCATCGCGAACCTGTCTGCGCCGCGCTCGTCTACCAGCGAGGCCGCGTGATGCCCGGCCGCACCCCCAACCGTCCCCGCCATCCGACCGTTTCCGAGCGCGCCGACGGAATCCGCCGCGACCTGGAGCAGGTCGCCGATGAAACTGTCGACCTGACCACAGCCGACGACCTGCGCGCCGTGATCGGCCGCGTCGAGTTGTTGATCGCTGACCTGGGGGGCACGGCCAATGCCTCCTGATCTCGACAGCGAGTTCCTGGAGGCGCTGCGGCGCGTCGGCTGGGACGATTCCGCGACTCCGGCCGCGCGATGGCTCGCCGCTCGGGGCTTCTTCGCGATGCGTCGAGCGGCTGTCGGCGGGGTGGGTGTCGCGCACGCCACCTTGCACGATGCCGTCGGCCTGTTCGAGCCCGCGGATGCAGATGGGGACCGCGTCTTGATGGCGCCGGTTTGGGACGGAGCAGCGAATCCGGAATGCAAGTGCCCAGCTGATGCCATCTGGTCCGAATGCGCGTGCGCAGCCGATCGAACGCTTATTGACCTTGTCGCCTGGAATCCGTCCGAGCCGACGCGGCTGTACCGGCGGACGGGCGAGGCTGCGGTGATCGGAATCGGGGGCGTCGAGGTTGCCTCCGACACCTTCATGCCGCCGCCCCTTCGCCTGTTCCGCTCGGTCGAGGACCTGATCAGGCACGGTGGCGAGATTGGCGCGGGCAATAGGCCGGACTGCCCGATGGACCCGGCCGCGGTCGTGCTCGACCTGGCGCGGGCGGCATGGCTGCTCCGGGATGTCGTCGAAATCATTGCCGACGACCTGGCGCTGGCGGAGGATGTCGAGGCCGCCCTGCTGGCCACCCGGCCGGCGCTGCCGCGTCTCATGGTCGCCGCGTCCAGCCGGAGGGCCGCATGACGGACGCCATCCCCCTGGACGAGGCCCGCCGCAACGGCGACTCCGGCGGATACCGCCAGACGCAACGGCTGCATGTGATTGACCCTTTGCACTGGGCTGGCCAGCCAATTCCAGAGCGCAAATGGATGGTTCCGGGAGTTGCTCCATTCGGCAGTGTCACAATGCTGTCCGGTGACGGCGGACTCGGAAAGTCGTTATTAACGATGCAGCTCGCGGTTTCGGTAGCCACCGGAAAGCATTGGCTCGGTCTTGAGGTAATGCCGGTCAAGGTGTTGTGCGTTTATTGTGAAGACGACCCGGACGAACTGCACCGAAGAATTGCCGACATCAACAAGGCCTATGACATCTCATTTGGTGACCTGGAACATATCCAGATGATTAGCCGGGTTGGCATGCCCAACGAGTTCATGAGGCGAGATAAATATGGCAAGCCCCAAGGCCCGTCCGACTTCTTCTTCCAGGTTCTCAATGCTGCCAAGGCCTTTGGTGCGCAGTTGGTCATTCTCGACGGACTGCATGATTTATTTGACGGTAACGAGAATAGTCGTCCGGAGGCCCGGCAGTTCGTCAACCTGCTCCGGAGGATTGCCCTGGAGATCGATGGTGCGGTGCTCTTGTGCGCTCACCCGTCCCTCTCGGGACTGACCAGCGGCTCTGGCAACAGCGGCAGCACGGCATGGAACAACGCCGTTCGGTCCCGCGTTTACCTGACCAAGCCGAAGGATGACGATGACGGAGATTTGCGCGTTCTGCGCGTTATGAAGTCGAATTACGGCAAGGTCGGAGACGAGATCAAGATCAAGTGGAGGAATGGCGTGTTCATCCCGGCGGATGCTCCGGACTTCGTGGATAGGATCGAGGAGAATAGTCGCGGGGAAGGTGCCGGCGCCGCTTTCCTCAAGTGCCTTGACGCTATTTCCGCCCAAGGGCGCCACGTCACCGACTCGAAGAACAGCCCCAAATATGGCCCGAAGGTTTTTGCCGGAATGCCGGAAGCCGCGAGCTTCAAGGTTAAGGCGTTGGAGGACGCGATGGGCCGACTGTTCCACAGCCACGCCATCACCATCGGTCAGGTTGGGCGGAACGCGAACGGCTCCCCCTGTCGCGGTATCGTTCGGTGTATCGGAGATCAAGGGCCTGCGCCCTGATCCCCGCACAATGTCCCTCGTAAGTCATTGATTTACTTGCTCACACAACGTCAAATTTACTTCACACAATGTCGCGTAACTCATTGATTTTATTATACCAGACTGCTCACACACAACACCCCCAGACCCCCTATGCACTTTGTGCCCCCTTGAGGGGAGCACGTGTGCAATGCAGAGGAAGCACAACCGATGAACCGACACGCGCGCCGAGCCACCCGGAAGCACCAGCCGACCGCTGCCGCGACCCTCGTCTTGAGCCACGAGGGGCTGTCGCTGGCCGAAGCGACCGTACCCGGTCGAATGGCCGTCATGCTACCCGTGCCCGCTGGCGCAGCGCTGGCCACCTTCCGGGACCCCAGGATTGGAACCTACGTCGAAGCCGGCGCGGCCGTGATCCTGACCTTCGGGCGGATCGCCGACGCGGCAGAATTCCAGCGGCTCATGGACGCCGCCCGGACCAACCCGCCGCCGCCGGCCCCCACCCACGCCGCGCCTGTGATGGCGCAGTAACACCAGGAGAACGACCTATGGCCCAGAAGCCACGCGCGCCAAGACGTAGTAGATCGTCAGAACTCGAAGCGCTAGATTTGGCAATGATTCGACTTCAGGAACTGACGTCAGCAATTCGCAATGCGGTTGCCATGGCCGAATGTGGCTTGACCTCCGAGGCCGTCCGGACGCTTCGCCGCGCCGTGCCATGTGCACCGTCTGACCTCGCCGTTGCTGATGATGACTTCGACCCGCCGGAGTCCGCAGCGTAAGGGGTCAAAGAAAGCCCCGCCGCGGCGAACCGGGCGGGGCTGGTGGCGGTCGGTCAGGCGACAGTGGCTTGCTCATTGCCGAACGTCGGGAACGGGCGCTCTGGGGCAGGCTTCAGCGGCACGGTGGGATAACCCATGTACGACTTGTCCCGCGCGGCGTTGCGGCCGTAGACGGCGTGTCGGTAGTTCGCACTGATTGCCCAGTTGACCTCACGCACGCGCACCCCGATTTCCTCGATGGTCTTCGCCAGCCAGTTCAGGGAAATCTTCGCGCTCTCGTTTTTCTGCCGTTGCGCCAGCGAGGTCAGGACGTAGGGCAGCGGCTCTACGTCGGCGGTCAGGGTGTCGAGGTCGTCTTGGATGCTGAGGAGCGCGGCGCGGTACTTCGCCTTCCTTTTCGCCTTCGTGGTGCCGGCCAGTTGCATCGCGGCCAAGGCCATCTCGAAGGCCGGATTGTAAAGGGCGTCATCACGGATGGCAGTGTCGTCGGGGTCATCGGCCAAGTCTGACAGGAGGCCGGCAACATTCCTGATGGCGACAAGGTGTTCGGCTTCAACGCAGTTCGGCCCGGCAATACCGTTCGTCTCGCACAGGACACCGGCCCGCAGTATCACAGCTGCCTGGAAGGGCGAGAGCGGCTCGGCGTTGATGATGGCGCCGTGGAGTGCCTGCCAGCGGTCGCACAAGGCCTTAAATTCGGGGCCGTCCATGTCGCGGTCGCCAGTGTTGGCCTTGAGCAGCACCTGCCGCAGCTCGGTCTCGGCAGCGGCGAAGTCAGCGTCGGTGGCCAGGGGGATGGGTGCGTCTGCCGGGGTGGTGTCTGTGGTCGACTCGGCGTTCAGTGTGTCGGACATGGTTGCTCCTGTTGTCAAATGGTTCGATGTCGTATACTGTGCTAACAAGTTAATTGCAAACGTCGGTTCCGTCAACAGGGTTGATAGCTGTGATAACACCTTCTCAATGCCGCATGGCTCGCGCAGCCCTTCAAATCGGCGTTCGCGAACTCGCCGAAGCGTCGGGCGTATCGGCCATGACCATCACAAGGTTCGAGACTGGCAAGAGCGGTGGATATGCGACCACCCTGGACAAACTGACGCGCGCCCTCGAAGCGGCTGGCGTCGAGTTCATTGCCGAGAATGGCAGCGGGCCGGGGGTGAGGTTGAAAAAGGCGTCTGGTCAGCTGTGACGAAGAACGGCGTTGCGAGGTCGGGAGCACTCAACAATCATCAACTGCTGAATGGAGCAAATTATGTCTATGACAGAGAAAGTCTTGGCCTTTGGTGGTGGCGCCCTTAGAGTAATGGCGGATTTACTAAACAAATTAGCCAATCGCATTGACCCGCGAAGAAGTGTGTTCGATCCTCTTCCGGGAGAATCGGAGGATCAACACATCGAAAGATTAAGAAAATTACTTTACGATGATTAATGATGATAGCTCCGAAAAACGCCAAAGCCCGCCGCGACTCATCACCGGGCGGGCGCACCTCTGGCGTTGACGGCAGCATTGTTCCGCATACGTTCGCAGGAGTCAAGCCGGACTCGCCAGCTATCCCGAACTGAGGTATCATTCAGTGGGTGATGGAGGGTGCCTATGGACGACGAACTGAAAGCGGTCCTCGCCAAGCTGGCGGACAAGATCGAGAGCGAAGCGGCCGAGAATGCCAAGTTTCGGGCAGCGGTGTCCGCTCGCTTCGACGGCATCGACAGACGGCTTGATGTGATGGCAGAGCACCTCACCGGCATCGACAAGCGCCAGGATGACCAGAACGCCATCCTTGCGGCCATGATCCCGGTCAAGATCGCGGCTGTCGGCGGGCGGTAGAGTCGCGCCTGCTTACCCTGTCACCCTCAGTTCAATCCTCACCAGCTCGCCGTCCAGGTAGAACGGATTGCAGGCCGCGACCGTCCGCGTCTTCCCGCGCACGAACACCCGATCAATGCTGATCAGGGGCAGCCGGCGGTCCTGTCCCGGCGGCGCGGACCCGGTCCACTGCGCCCTGTTGATCTCAGTCGGGCCGATGATCAGGCGCACGTCGGTCTGAGTGATGCCTGCGATCAACTCGACGGGCTGGTACGACGACACCTTGGCCCGGCAGGCGCACTCAAACGCGGTCTGTTGGCTGCCGGTGATCCGCTGCAGCCGGACAGGCTCGCCATTGGCCGCGAGCGCGCGGTCCAGGGCGGCGATGGCAGCGGCGGGGGTCATCGGACGGTTACCCGTACTTCAAGCACCGTGCTCCCGGCATAGGTCCCTGTCGTCACCAGCTTGGCCCGGAGCCGGTCGCCAAGCACGCCGTCAACCGCGGTGTCGTCGGCCATGGCGCCATCGGTCGGCACCACCTGCCCCGTTGGCGTGAGCGCCGAGCGGTTGAGCAGCACCGCCTTGGCTGCGGTCCCGAACGTGATACAGGCGATGTCCGCCCAAGTGGTGCCCTGGTTCGCGCTCGTCTGCAGGTACAGCTTGGCCGTGGTGCCGCCAGACCCGTAGGCCAGCCGGGCCTCGAACAGCGCGGCATGAAGGTCGCCGATGTCCGTGACCGGCGTTCCAACCTGAGTCCCGGCAGTCGTGATGGTGAAGTCGCCGAGCGAATAGGTTCCAGAGTTCTGCATGATGACACCTCAAATAAAAAGAAACCCGCGTTTCTCAGAATAAGGCCCGCTCGGTGTTGTGTTCGCAACCGCACGTCCAACCGCCATGGCCGCAGCAACCGCGCCGTCGATTTTCTCGACTGACTTGGACTTCGTGAACTTTCCATTGCCGGCCGCGTCTTGTTCTAGGACGATGTTCTGGAAGTTCCAGCGCAGAATGGGGTTTCCGCCATGTCGGAACTGTTTCGACAGGATGGCCCGCTCAAGCTCGCGGACGGCTGGCGCCATTGACGCGAACCCCTGGCCGAACTGGGCAACCTCGATACCGGACTCGGCAAGACGAGACGTGACGGCCGAAGAGTTCCACCGATCGATCACGACTTCGGCGACGTCAAACTGCTCGTGTAGCTCAAGGATTTCCGCGCACACCAAGTCATAGTCCACGACGTTCCCCGGCGTGGCGGTCAGGTGGCCTTGGACTCGCCAGAGCGGATATTGGACGCTGTCCCGGTCGGCGCGTTTTTTGATGTTCTCTGCAGGCACGAAGAACCTGCACAGCACGTCATAGCCGCCATCGTCGTCCGGGAATACTGCGACAACGGCCGTCAGGTCCTGGGTACTGGACAGGTCCACGCCCACAAAGCACCGCCGGCCCTCAAACTCGGTTTCGTCAATCGTCTCCCCTGCCTCATCGTACAAGGCAAGATCAATCCAGGGTGACGCCGCGCCATCGCTCCAGACGTTCAGGTAATAGCGCTTGAACGCCTCAACATCCGCCGGGAAATGCTCGCACCGCCGAGCCTCGTTTCGCATCTCTTCCAGCGAACGAAAGCCGCTCGCCAGAGCAGGATTGGCCGCACGCCACACGTCTTCGGAACGCCAGTCGGCTTTCGCGTCGGCAGCGAAGATGATCGGTAGAAACGTCGGATCGGTGACTTCGCCACGCGCGACTTTGTGGCTGTAGTTCCACATATCCCAGGCCAGCGAGTTCATGCCTTCACCGGCCGTCGAGATGCTGATGATCAACGGCTGGTCCCGTTTGCCCATGGATTGCGTCAATGTTTTCCACAGCCGTCGGCCCTCT
>JADFXL010000067.1 GCA_015233585.1 Alphaproteobacteria bacterium
AGATGGTGGAAAGGCACGGCGGGCGATTGGTGTTCACCCGCGACGTGACGTTCAGTTCGTCCGTGCTGGTCAACCGCCATCTCAATGTCTACGATCCGCCGCTGCGGGATTTTCTCGACCGCATGCGCGCCTCCGAAGGGCTGCCGCGGCTGTTGGGACTGATCGACAAGATCGCCAATTACCGGATTGTGCTGGTCGGCGACGCCATCATCGACGAATACAGCTATGTCAGGCCGATGGGGAAAGCCGCCAAGGAGCATATCCTGGCGTCGCGGTTCGAGAATGGCGAGATGTTTGCCGGCGGCGTCTTCGCCGCCGCCAATCACCTGGCGACATTCTGTCGCGAAGTGGAGGTCATCACCTGCCTCGGCGCGGCAGACTCCCACGAAGACTTCATCCGCGCCAATCTGCGTCCCAACGTCACCCTGACGCCGCTGATCCGCCAAGGCGTCCCGACGACACGCAAATGCCGGTTCGTCGATCCCGCTTATACCCGCAAGCTGTTCGAGGTCTACTACTTCGACGATGGGCCGCTGGAACCGGCGCTGGAGGCCGATCTCGAAGGCCTGATCCGCGATCGCGCCAGGAACGCGGACGTGGTCATCGTCACCGACTTCGGTCACGGGATGCTTTCCCCGCACATGGTGAACGTGTTGGCCGACACGGTGCCGTTCCTGGCGGTCAATGCCCAGACCAACGCCGGTAATCAGGGCTATAACCTGATCTCCAAGTACCACCGTGCCGATTTCATCTGCCTGGACGCGCCCGAAGCGCGCCTGGCCGTTGCCGATCGATCATCGGACATCACCCGGATCATCGGCGAAAAACTGCCGAGCGTGGTCGATTGCCCCCGCATCATCATCACCCACGGCCATAACGGCTGTTTCACCTACGATGCCACCGACAGACAGGTGACCCGCATTCCCGCCTTCACCAATCAGGTGGTCGATACGGTTGGCGCCGGCGACGCGTTCTTCGTCATCACCGCTCCCCTGGTGCGAGCCGGCGGCGGAATCGAAGACATCGGGTTCATCGGCAATTCGGCCGGGGCGATCAAGGTGGGAATCGTCGGCCACCGGCGTTCGGTGGAAAAGGCATCGCTGGTCAAATTCGTCACCGCGGTGCTGAAATAGGCGATAAGAGACGGGCGAGCGACATGTTTGACCCAAGTTCGGTGCTGGGCGCCGGTATCCAGCGGCCATTGCGGCCGCGGCCAAGGGCGCGGACGCGCCCGCCCGGCGAGGGACAAAATACGACGAGTCGATTTATCGGCTCGTCGGTATGAGACGGGTGGTTTGGAGCTAGGCGTTCATGGCCAAGGTTTTGATCCTGGGCGGAACCGGCAAGCTGGGGGCGGCGTTTACGCGCGTTCTGGGGGAGCGCCATTGCGTGACCTCGGTGGGCTCGGCCCACCTCAACGCCGCCGATTTCGCCGCGGTCGAGACCTTGGTCAACTCGGACCGCTTCGACGTGGTCATCAACGCCGTCGCCTGCCTTGGCATCGATGGCTGCGAACGCAACGCCGTTGAAGCCTTCCACCTCAACGTCTCGCTGCCCAAGCGCCTGGCCAGATGGGCGCAGGGTCACGGGTTCACCCTCGTCCACATCAGCAGCGATGCCGTTTTCAGCGGAGACAAGGGTGGAGACTATTATTTTGAGGACGATGCCGCATCGCCAGTGAATATTTACGGATTGACCAAGTATGGCGGTGATGTATCCGTCATGGAAGAGTGCGATAAATATTATATCGTGCGCGTTGGCGTACTTTTTGGGCATACGAACAAGTCAAACCAGATATTCGAGCGGATGGTCGACCTTTCCAGAGGAGGCCAGAATAATTTCAAGCTTTCCACCGATATCGTCACCTCCCCGACCTACAGCATCGATGTTGCCAGGGAGGTGGCGAGCTGGCTGGAGCTTGAAAGGCCGTTTGGGTTATACCATGTGGTTAACCATGGTAAGGGATCGATCTGTGATTTCATCTCTTATGGCCTCGGTGCGCTTGGATTCAAACCGACGATCGAACCCGTGTCGCATCGAGAGTTTCCGGCCATCGGCCGCAAGAACACCTATACGCCCATGGCGTCACGGACCGTTCGACTCCGCCCCTGGCAGGACGCATTGGACGAGTATTGCCAATCACTTTGCGCCTGATGGCACGTTAGCGTCTTGAAAAGGCAAAATACCGGAACGGAGGTAGCATGGCTGATCCTTATATGATGACCGGGCACAAGATGATCTACCATCTTGATCGGGTTAACGACTGGCTCAGCGGCAAACGCATCGCCCCCCTGCACATTGATGTCGGGCTGAGCAAGGGCTGCAACATTCGTTGTAATTACTGTTACGGGGCAACCCAGGAAAATTTCTTCACCAAAGGAAAGGATATCTATTTTCCGCCCGATGCGTTGCTTCGCTACGTTCGCGACGCGGGCGAAATCGGTGTGCGCTCCATGGCCTTCATCGGCGAGGCGGAACCGCTGCTCAATCCGGGCGTCTATGAGGCCATCGTCGCGGGCAAGGAGGCCGGCGTCGATATGGCCTTGGGCACCAACGGCATCCTCTTGGATACCGGGGCTGCCGGAGAACGGGCGCTCGAACATCTGAGTTGGATACGGTTCAACATCTCGGCGGCATCCGACCACAGCTACCGGCGGATTCATGCCAGCAAGGAATTTGCCACCACATGCCAGAAGATCCGCTTCTGCGTCGAGACCAAGAAACAGCGCAATCTTGATGTCACCGTCGGCTTGCAGATGGTCCTCACGCCCGACAACGTCGATCAGGCGATCCCCCTGGCGGCGCTCGGCAAAGAACTCGGGGTCGATTATCTGGTCATCAAGCAATGTTCCGATACGGTCAACAACGACATCGGTGTTTATAACCGGCTGTCGGAATACAAGAATTTCACCGACACCCTCAAGGAAGCCGAAACCCACACCACCGACAATTACAATGTTATCGTCAAATGGCAGAAAATCGGCAGGGAGGGGCGCCGCAGTTACGACCACTGCCTGGGGGTTCCGTTCCTTCTCTACTCCAGCGGCGATGGCAAACTGTTCCCTTGCGGCATGTTTTTCGGCATCCGCACCGAGGAGTTCCTGATGGGCGATCTCGTCAGCCAGTCCTTCAAGCAGATTGTGGAAAGCGAGCGCTATTGGGAAGTGGTCAAGCGGGTGGCCGACGTCATGGACGTGCATAAAGAGTGTTATGCGAGTTGCAGGACGAATGAGATTAATCATTTCTTGTGGGATGCAACTCATCCTCCCGCTCACAAGAATTTTGTTTAGGTGGGGATGCCGTATAAGGACGACGGTGCGACCGGATCGATGGGAGAGCTTATGAGCGACGTCAAGTCCTGGCTATTGATCTCGGCGCCGGCCGATGGCAGCTTGAAGATATTTCCGCTTGGGTTGGGATATATTTCGGGGGCGCTGAAATCCGCCGGCTACCGCGTCACCTGCCTGGATTTGGCCCATGTTCCGGCTGATCTCGAAGCGTCGGCCATCGAGGCCGCCCTTCGCGACAGCGGCGCCGGGGTGATCGGCATCGGCGGGCTCTCCAACGACTGGAGCCGAATGCACCGTGTCTTGGATATGGCAAGCCGGGTCAATCCGCGGATCGTCAAGGTGATCGGCGGCGGTGGGGTTTCTTCCGATCCCGAGACGATGATCCGGACCCTCGACGTCCATTACGGCGTGCTTGGCGAAGGCGAGGATACCGTTGTCGAATTGGCGAAGGCCATTGGCGACGGGTTCCCGGTCGATCAGATCCCTGGATTGGCATACCGCAACGAGGACGGGACGCTGCACCGCACTGCGGAGCGTCGGGGAACCAAGGACCTTGACGCACTGCCGTTGCCTGACTTTGAAGGCTTCAATCTTGGCGAATACCTAAAGCGCCAGAAAACATGCAGCTCTGGCGTATATGACTCTTTTCACGACAACCCTAAGATCATGCCGATCGTGTTCTCGCGGTCGTGCCCATTTCAATGCACATTCTGTTTTCATGCGGTCTCCAAGTACAGAACGCGATCCATGGACTCTATATTCAACGAAATCCGATATCTTGTGGAACACTATGAGATAAACACTCTCGGCATCTATGACGACCTGTTTGCGGTTAAGCGGGAGCGCGTCGCCGAGTTCTGTTCGCGCATCAAAAACATGAGCATTCTCTGGTCATGTCAACTCAGGGTGGATACGGTTGACGACGATCTGTTGCGGATGATGCGCGACGCCGGCTGCTACCAGATCAGTTTCGGCTTCGAGAGCATGTCGCAGCGCGTCCTCGACAGCATGAACAAGAAGGTGAAGCGCCACGATATCGAGATGGCGGCCGAGAGGACCTATCGCGCCAATATCGATATTCAGGGGAATTTCATTTTTGGCGACTTTGCCGAAGATTACGAATCAATAAACGAGACGATGACCTGGTGGTACAACAACTTAAAGTACAGAATATGGGTCATTCAGCTCGACGTATACCCGGGCGCAAATATATATAATCGTGCTGTGAGCGAAGGGATCATCACCGATGGCGACGAATTCCTGCGCCAGAAATGCCCTCAAGTCAATTTGACCAAGATACCTGGCGAACAATTGAAGTTATTTCTGGATGCGATCAACTACGCAAACAACGCCATCCGCTTTCCCGCCTTCGTGCTGGAAGGTGCGGTCGTCCCTGTGGATGGCGAACATCGGCTGTCGGTGCTGGTCGAGTGCCCACATTGCGGCGGTCACATTCGCTACGCGGCATTGCCGGGGGGCGATCCGCGGCTGATCTGCAAGGAGTGCCGTGGGCGCTTCGACTTTCCGCTCACCCGTCTTTCCGGACGCCCCCATCCCGAAGATTTGACGGCGCTGACGCAACAGGCCATCGATTTGATCGGCGCCGGCAGGTTCGGCGAGGCGATCCCGGTGGCGGTGGCCGGAGCCCAACGGGGCGATGCCGATGCGTGGCACGCGCTGGGCGTCGCCCTGCTGAAAAGCGGGCAATCATTGGATTTGGGCAACGGGGCGCGGGGAACCGCCCTCGGCATCCTGAGGGGAGCCGGGGTCCGTTTTCCCGATTCGGCGAGTATCCAGGCCAATCTCGCCGCGGCCTATCTGGCCGAGGGTTGGCTGGGATTCGGGCTGCTTCATGCCTCCCAGGCGCTCCGCCTCGACCCGGATCTGGCGGAGAACCGGCACAACTTCGCCCTGGCCGATTCGCTGGCTAGGGAGGGCGGGTTGATCCGCTTCATGCCGGCGGGCGACGCCGTGGCAATCGACCGTCTACAGATTGTCCTGCCCAAGATAAGTGTCCCCGGCAACGTCGCTCGCTTGCCGCCGTTGAAGAAAAGCGCGCAGGCGGCAGCCATGGCCTGACGGAAGCTGCCAAGATCGATACCTTTCCAGTCTCAGAGGGTAAGATGAGCGACAATAGATTCAAAATGAGCGGCCATAAATTATATTGGCATCTGGAAAGAGTCGCCGCCTGGCAGCGGGGAGAAGATATCGTTCCCCTATATTTCGATATGGGGATCACCCAGACCTGCAACATCGCCTGTGAATACTGCTATTATGCCGTTCCCGAAAACCGGACGAAAGAGGCCATCCCCACCGGCCGCCTTATCACATTTCTTCAGGAAGCGGCTGAAGTCGGGGTCAAGGCAATCGGGTTTCTGGGCGATGGCGAGCCGATGGTTCATCCGGGCGTCTATGACGCCGTGATTGCCGGACGCGCCGCGGGGCTCGATATGGCCATCTCGACCAATGGCGTCGTCATGAAAGAGGACCGGTTGGCGGACTTTCTGGCGGCACTGAAGTGGATCCGCTTCAACATTTCCGCCGTGACTCCCGATTCCTATGCACGGGTGATGGGGGCGAAGCCCCACATCCTGGACAAGGTGGTCGCCAATATCCGGCGGACCGTCGATATCGTGAAGCGTGAGGGGCTGGAAACCACCGTCGGGCTGCAAATGGTTCTGGTCAGCGACTGTGTCGACCAGATCGTCCCCTTCGCCAAATTCGGCCGTGAGATCGGGGTCGATTACGCGGTGATCAAGCAATGCTCCGAACATGGTTCACTCCCGCACGGCCTCATCATTGATGATGCCGAGGAGCATGAGGATAAATTCACCGAGGCGGAGGCCTATGCGACCGATAAATACTCTGTAATCATCAAGCGTCGGAAGATGATGCAGAAGGCCAGGACCTATGACAAGTGCTTCGGAACATGGTTCCTCCCGCAGATAACCGGGGCGGGTGATATTTATGTCTGTGGAAATTTCTTTGGCAACGAGAAGTTCTATCTTGGCAGCATTGTCACAGATTCGTTCAAGCGAATTGTTTCAAGCCGAGAGTATGCCGAGGTCATGCGTCGGGTGGCCAGTCAGGTCGATGTTCACAAGGAATGCGGGCTCGGCTGTCGCCAGAATGAGATCAACGAGTTCCTATGGGCCATCCACCAAACGCCCGAGCACGTGAACTTCATTTGAGCGCCCGCCGTACCGCCGCCTCGATCCCCTCCCTGCTCAGGCCTTCCTGCGCCAAATGGTTGGCCTGTGACCCGTAGTGGTGGCGGAAGGCCGCCGGCAGGCCCAGGCGGATAACACGCGGCAGCGGACGGTCCATATCGGCCAAGGCCTCCAGCACCGCCGTCCCCAGCCCGCCATTGCGGACATGTTCCTCGACGGTGACCACCAGGCGGGCATCGCCGGTAACCTCGGCCAGCAATTCGACGTCCAGCGGGGCGACGGTTTGGAATGCCACCACCCTTGCGGCAATGCCGTCGACCGTCAGGGCCTGGGCGGCGGCAATCGCCGGATCGACGGTAACGCCGGTCGCCGCGATCACCACCGGCGCCGGGCCGCCGAAGACCCGGCCCTTGCCGATCTCGAAGCGGCCGTCGGGATTGGGCACCACCGGGTCCTTGCCCTTGGCCAGGCGGATGTAGATGGGGCCCGGCCAGTCCAGGGTGGCGGGCATGAACCGGCGCATCTCCTCGGCGTCCGTGGGCGCCACCACCGCCATGTTCGGCAGCGCCCGCATCAACGCCACGTCCTCGATAGCGGTGTGGGTAGGCCCCAGCGGCGCATAGACCATGCCGCCGCCGTTGCCGATCAGGCGAACGGGAAGGCCGTGCAGGCACAGGTCGATGGCCACCTGCTCCAGGCAACGCCGGGTCAGAAACGTGGCGATGGTGTTGACATAGGGAACGTAGCCGGCCATCGCCAGCCCGGCGGCCATGCCGATCACGTTCTGCTCGGATATGCCTTCGATATAGAAGCGATCGGGGAATTCGCTCTGCATCTTGGTCAAGGTGCCGGGGCCGGGGTCGGAACCGATATAGACCACGCGCGGATCCCGCTTGGCCAGCTCGTGGACCATGTTCAGGCAGGTGTTACGCATTGGCGAAATCTCCCAAGGCGGCGTTGATCGACGCCAGTTCCGCCTCGGTCAAGGCGTTCTTGTGGTGCCAGTCGGGATTGCTTTCGGCATCGGGAACACCGCGCCCTTTGATGGTATGGCAGATCAGCACCGAAGGCTTGCCGGGTTCGAACGGAAGCGCCGTCAGCGCCCGACGCAGGGCGGCGACGTCGTGGCCGTCCACTTCGACCACGCCGAAACCGAAACTGCGCCACTTGTCGGCCAGCGGCGACAGATCCTGGACCTCGCTCACCAGGCCATAGGATTGCAGCTTGTTGTGGTCGACGATCGCGACCAGATTTTCCAGATGGTGTTTGCCGGCCGAAAGGGCCGCCTCCCACACCGATCCCTCGTCGAGTTCGCCGTCGCCGGTGACCACGAAGACCCGCCAGTCCTGGCGCTGCATCCGCGCCGCCAGGGCCAGTCCCAGACCGATCGACAGACCATGGCCAAGGGCGCCGGTGGAGGCCTCTACCCCGGGAATGATGCCGAATTCGGGGTGCCCACCGAGACGGCTGCCATAGGTGCAGAAGCCGGAAAGCTCATCGACGGGAAAGAACCCCTTGTCGGCCAGAACCGCATAAAGGGCAAGACAGCCGTGCCCCTTGCTGAGGATGCAGCGATCGCGTTCTCGCCAGTCGGGCTGGTCGGGACGCACCCGCAGCACGTCGTCGTACAGGACCCGCAGGATCTCCACCAGCGAAAGGGCGGGACCGGGATGGCCCCTTTTGGCCGCCACCAGCGCCCCGATCACCAGCTTGCGCAAAGCCAGGGACCGGGCGTCGAGCCGCGCCGCGCTGAAGTCAGAAGGTTTGGCCGGCATTGATCAACTCCTGGATCTGCGAATAAAGGCGCTCCGCCTTGAGCAATTGGTGACGCAAAGAAGCCTCGCGGTCGCCCCCCCGCCCGGCAACCGCACGACGCAGCCAGGAATCGGGCACGAATTCGTTAAGCATAATCAGGCACCAGATCAAGCCGAAAACACCTATCAACCCATTCATGCGCGCGGTGAAGAAGCGGTCGCGCGGAGCGAACTGTGCATTGGCCCGGGACAGCAGCGCGGCTTGCGTCACCGCTGGGAAGCCCGATCCCGGGTGAAGCGCGAAGTCGCAGGCGAATTTCACCGGATCGTCCCACCCGAAATATTCGAAGTCGAGGAACACCAGCCGCCCGTCCGCCCGCCGCAAGAGGTTGTGCCGGCCAAAATCCGATGGCGACAGAAACCGTTGCGACGGCGGCAACGCCTCATGCAGGCCAAGACCGGTGGCGGCCAACAGGCCCAGGTAACGCTCCTTCAGGGTATCGCGGGTGCGAACCAGCTTGCCCTCGAGAAACGCCGTCAGGGCGGGATAAGGAGCGGCATGGGAACGCAACCGGTCGAAGCGCCGGTCCAGTTGATCGAATGGCGATCCGTAGGTCAGACACGCCGCCGAGGCCGGCGGCAGACCGGCGGCATCGCCTTCGCTCCCCAATTCGTCCAGGCGCGCGATGAAGGCAAACACCGCATCCAGGTCGGCCGCGCTGAAGTCCTCGGGTTTGTCGCCGTCGATCCATTCGTAGAGTGCCATCCGTTCCCCGGCATCCGCTGCGATGGGGCGGGGAACCGCATCGATGCCATGGCGGACCAGGAATTCCAGCCCCCCGAATTCGGCGCCGAGTCGATCGCGCTCATCGGCCGGATAGTATTTCAGGGCGAAAACGTTCCGCCGGCTGACGACGCGATAAAGCCGATTGTTGCCGCCGCCGGCAACCGCGCTCACCGCGTCGGGCGCATGTCCGATCAGACGCAGCGCGACATCGTGCGGATTGGCGCAGCCATTCATGCCAATACCGCCTTAGTTAGCGCTGCCCAGGTAGGGAAGGCGGGGAGATCCTCCCGGCCCGCGGCCGCGAACAGGAACCGCCGGGTGGCGGAAGGAAACCCGGGATCGAGCAGAACCTCGGGCAGATCGTCGATGAATGCTTCGCAGCCGGTCGCGACGATCGCCGCCACCTTGTCGTCGCGGCTGGGATGGAAGCTGACCTCCGCCGGATCAAAGGCCAAGCCCGCCGCATCGAAAAAGCCGTGCCGCCCCATCCAGTCGCGCGCGGCAGCGGTCAGGTCGATGCGATCGGGGTCGAAATGGCCGAACCGGGTCTTGTGGCTGATGATCCTGAGACGGTGGCCGCGGGCCCGCGCGCTGCCGACGAAGTCCGCGAACCCCTCGAAAACGCTGGCATGCTCCAGGTAATGGCCGTAGACCCGCCCCTGGAGCCGCTGCCATCCGGTTTCGCCGTGTGGGCCCGAGCGGACCCGGGTTCGAACCTCCTCCTTGGTGAGTTCCCCACAGCCCACCACCAACCCCATGTCCCGGGCCGCATACGAGAACGCATGGTCATAGCAGGAGATCGTGTTGTCGAAGTCGATCCCGATCAGCATGGGCATCGCAACCGGTCAAATGAAATTGACGTGGTCGGGCGGATTGTCGGTGACCTTATAGAGGTAGCGGTTTACCTCGTCCATCCGACAGTTGCGTCGGCATTCATCAATGTTCAAATCGTGGGAGACCAGTTCAAATCCCTGCCGGCGTTTTTCGCCATGCCATATCTCCTTGAAAGTATTTTTGTTTATGTCCCCGTATTCGAAACGCGGGTCGAGAAGATAGGCGCTGCATCCCGATACCACGCCGCTCGCCATGATGTAGCCCCACAGGAACGGGACCGAGTAGCACCGTGGATAGCGGTCTTCCGAGGTGTATTTCCGCATGGTATTGCCGCGGAACACGAGGCGGAATTTCTCCGTGCTCAGGCCCCCCAGTTCATCCTGAAGAGCGGCGAAATCGGTGTAGGCGAGATCCTCGTAGGTCCGGGTGATGCTGAAATTGTGCTGCGAATACGGTTTGACCACCAGATAATCCAGGCCGATCCGGTCGCGACAGATTTCAGCCAGAGTCGCGATTTCGTCGCGGTTTTCCGGCAACAGGAGGATCTGGGCCCCCAGCGTCACGCCGTATCCACCCGCCGCCCGGGCCGCGACCATTCGCTGCAAATTGGCGATCACCTGATCGAAATGGGCGGCCTTGGTGCGATGGATCCGCGAATAGGTCTCGGCCGTGCCGGCGTTGAGGGAAACCTTGATCCACGAAATATGCGCCAAGGCCTCTTCGCAGAAATCCTTGGGCATCACCGAAGCATTGGTGGTGAACGAAACGTCGATACCGGATGCCTTGGTGATTTGCACCAATTCGACAATCCGCTTGTGTAGCAACGGTTCGCCCTCGCCGGCATACATGATGCTTTTGATTCCCAGGCGACCCATTTCCGCCAGACGGTCGCGCATGACATCGACGTCGAGCGAGACCGCCTTGTATCCGATGTAATCGACAGCACAGAAGGTGCAGCGATGATTGCAGGCGCCAACCGGAGAAACTTCGACGTAAAGGGGATATACGTCCTTCGCCAGATCCCAGTTTCCCCGTGCGGCAAGGAGAGCCGCGACCCGTTCGGGATGATAGATCAGCTTGTGGCTGTCGATCAGATAACGGTCATCCATGGCGACAAATTCCTGGCCAATGATTCCACTGAGCCGGCCCTCCTCGGATTGGACAGGAAATCGCGCATCCTTGGCTCTGGCCGGCCCCAGCATGGCCGATTGATTATTCCTGGATGGTTGCCCGTGTGTCAACGTTTACCACGCAACCTGTTATACCAAGGCCGCTGCCAAGCGAGCCCCCTTGCGGCGGTCCTTGTGCGCCGCCCGGGCAGCTTCTAATATCCGGCGGCGGCAGATTGGCGATGGAGGGTGCGGTGAAGGCAGCAATCCGGGTGTTGACGTTGTTGGTGTTGCTGGCCGGTGGCACGGCTGGCGCGGCCGATACGAGTGGACTCAACCCCATCGATCAGACCATGGGCAGTCCCGACGCCAAGCTTACCATTATCGAATACGCTTCGCTCACCTGTCCGCACTGCGCCCATTTTCACGAGACCATGCTGCCTCGGATGAAGGCGGAGTGGATCGATACCGGAAAGGCGCGCCTGATCTACCGCGATTTCCCCACCTCGCCGCAGGCCCTGGCGGTGGGAGCGGCGATGGTCGACCAGTGTGCCGGCAACGACCGCTATTTCGGCGTCCTCGGGCTGCTGTTCCAGACTCAGGAAAAATGGGTCACCGCTCCCAATCCGCTGGCCGAAATCAAGCGGATCGTCCGGGTCGCCGGCATTACCGCGGCCGATGTCGATGCCTGCCTGGAGCGCCAGGATCTGGCCGGCGCCATCCAGGCCCGCGCCATGGAAGGCAACAAGAAGTACGGCATCGATTCGACCCCGTCGCTGGTGATCGATGGCAAGCTTTACCCCGCCTTCGAATCCTATGAAAAGCTGGACTACGCGCTTCAGGACGCCTGGCGGGCGGTGTCGAAGAAGTAGCGGCGGAATTGCTCCAGTTCAGCAGGCTGCGGCTGTCGGGGTTCAAATCGTTCGTCGATTCCACTGAACTGGTGATCGCGCCTGGCACCACCGGGGTGGTGGGGCCGAACGGCTGCGGCAAGTCCAACCTGATCGAGGGGCTGCGCTGGGCGATGGGGGAAACCTCGGCCCGCCACATGCGCGGCGGCGAAATGGACGACGTGATCTTCGGCGGCACCGCCGGGAGACCGGCGCGCAGCATCGCCGAAGTCACCATCGTGGTGGACAATCCGGGGCATATCGGCCCCGCCCCCTTCAACACCGCCGACCAACTGGAAATCAGCCGCCGCATCGAGCGCGGCCAGGGCTCCAGCTACCGCATCAACGGCAGCGACACCCGCGCCCGTGACGTGCAATTGCTGTTCGCCGACGCCGCCACCGGCGCCCGCTCGTCCGGGCTGGTCAGCCAAGGGCGCATCGGCGCCATCATCGCTGCCAAGCCGTCCGAACGCCGCTCACTGCTGGAGGAAGCCGCCAACATTTCCGGCCTTTATTCCCGCCGCCACGAGGCCGAGAACCGCCTGAAGGGTGCCGAGACCAATCTCGCCCGCCTCGACGACGTGCTGCTGACCCTGGAAGACCAGCTCAAGGGCTTGCAGAAACAGGCCAGGCAGGCGGCACGCTACCGCACCGTCTCCGAGCAGATCCGCAAGGCCGAGGCGCAATTGCTGGCGCTCGCCTGGATCGACGCGCTTGCCGCCATCGAAGCCGCCCGCGCCCGGCTGAAGGAATCCGACCGCCAGGTTTCCGACGCCACCCGCCTGGCTGCCGTCACCGCCACCCTTCAGGCCGAGACCGCCGCGGCCCTGCCGCCGCTGCGGGCAGCCGATGCCGCCGCCGCCGCCGCCTTGAGATCCGGGAGTGGCTCCAACACTAGTTTGGGCCTGGACAAGCACGGGGGCAGCCAACAGTGAACCCACAATCGCCGATACGATCAAAACTTTTTTCATGTCTTTACCAACCCCAAATTATCCAACCAAGCTTCAGCCTGTATCGCACGAAGAGTAACCCTATCGCAAGTGCTAAATCTGAACCATCCCGCTCGGGAAGCGATAGCATTAGGCATATAACCCTATATATATAAATATGCCCCCCTTGCTTTCCCAGAATTCAGGGATTGGTGAACGCCAACGCACCCCTTT
>JADFXL010000068.1 GCA_015233585.1 Alphaproteobacteria bacterium
CAATGGCGCCGGCATGAAGCGCCTGTACGACCAGAGCGGTGTTGCTGTTGCCGGTAAGGATCACCACTGGAATCGTGTACGCCCTGGCCTTCAGCTCCATCAGCAACTCAAGACCGTTTTTCCCCGGCAATTGAAAGTCCAGCAGCAAGCAGCCGGTGCGGCCAGGGTGACAGCCGACGAGAAACGCCTCCGCACTGTCGAACAGTTCAACATTCCAGCCATGCGCGTCAAGCATTCTGGTGATGAGAAAGCTGTCGCCTTTGCTGTCGTCAACGAGGAACACGGTCTTCTCGCCGGCGGATACCTGGAGAGAGCTGTCGGCCGGAACTTCCGGGGGGGTGGGGAAGAAAGCGTACGTGATGCCGTCTATGCTGTCGGTGGGAACCAGCGTCTTGAAGACGTTGGTATAAAGGACGTTGGCGTGCTCGATGAGCTTGTTTGCTGTTGCAAGCGCCACTTGAAACTGTTCGCTCTCGGAGACCGCCGTGCTCTGCGGCAGGATGCCATCTCTGACCGTCTTGATGCCATTCCCTACGGCATGGGCGAGTTCCAGCTTGATAAGGTCGAGGGCCTCCTGCACAAACTTTGTGGTCTCAACCAGCTTCGTGATATCGGTTGCGGCGGTGAGGCACAGATAAGGCTCGTCTTCCTCGTCACCGGAAATGAAGATGCTGTTCAGCTTGACGAACAGGTGGCGGCCGTCCTTCCTGGGGATATCGACTTCGCAGGTTTGTGTCTGACGGGACTGGAACAGTTTTGCGAGGTGGCAATGAAGGATATCCGCTCCCTCCTTGCTGAGGAACCTAGCCAGCGGAAAATTCAGTAATGCTGTTTTTTCCCGTTTCAGCAGGAGCATCCCGGCAATATTGATATCGCGGATCACGCCCTTGTCGTTAAGGATGAGATAGCCAACGGGCGCGGATTCGAAGAGGAAGGCATAGCGGTTGCGATTGGATTCAAGCTCGTCCTGAACCCGACGCAACTCCTCATTCTGCATTTCCAATTCGATCTGGTGAACCTCCAGTTCGTGGAGGGTGGATTGCGCGTCTTCGCCGACGCTTTTGCCGCCGTCGCACTCCGTCACCCGTTCCTTGAGGCGTTCCTCGGCACGGACCCGTAACCAGTCGGAACCCGCAATATTATCACCATTATGCGTCATGGCGAACCCCAGACTAGCGGTAGTGTACCCATTCCTAAATACGTTACGTATTCTAGCAATGAAACCTCCACGACTACATAGGCATTTATACCTATGTATTAACGTAACGCGTGTCGATTTATCAATTCGCCGCTAAAGGTTTATTTTTTCGCCTAACCAAGTGATGTCCCGTTCTGTTGTGGCGACAGCGTAGTTTGCTCCTGTTTCATCTTTAAGTAAAGATGCGGTTAGCCATATGGTCAGTTCCTTGCCGTCCCGGCTGCGCCGGATAACCTTTTGAGCGGGAATCCGTTCCCCGCTACGCACCTTTTCGATCAATTGGCTCAGGGCCTCTCTTTGTTCCTCGGGGACGACTTCCGAGATGTTTGATCCTAACGCCTCGGCTTGGCTCAGGCCATAGAGGATTTCTGCCCCCAGATTCCACGAAAGGATGTTGCCGGAGAAATCCAGCACCGTGATGGCGTCATTGGAATCTCGAAGCACCGTGGCCAACCGGCTTTCGGCCTCCAACCGCTTGCGATCAGTGATGTCGACGAACGTGATTACGACGCCATCAATGACGTTTTCAATGGTGCGGTAAGGCAAAATGCGAATCAAGTACCACTTTCCACTCTTGGCTCGCGATTCAACCTCTTTTTTGTTGAGCGTGTCGAGGACTTTTTTCAAGTCAGCGAACAGATCCGGGTAGTTCAGGTTGGTAACGATATGCGACAGGGGGCGTCCCATGTCGCTGTCGATCAAATTGACGATCTTACAGACCGAAGGTGTGAAACGTGATATACACAGCTTCAGGTCAAGAAAAATCGTGCCAATGTCCGTGCTTACCAGCAGGTTGTTCATGTCATTGTTGATCTTGGCCAGTTCCTGCACCTTGCCTTCCATCTCACCGTTGACGGTCACCAGTTCCTCGTTGATGGATTGCAATTCTTCCTTGGCGGTTTCGTGTTCTTCGTTGGTGCTCTGGAGTTCCTCGTTGGTGCTCTGGAGTTCCTCATTGCTGCTCTGGAGTTCCTCGTTCAAGGTTTCCAGTTCTTCGATGATGGTTTGCAGGTGTTCCTTGGTTGATTGCAACTCATGCTCCAGCGCGGTAATCTGGCGGTGCTCATCGGAGACGGCGGGGACATCCGATGGTAATGGCATGACGGCATCGGGGGTGGCGACCTCCTGGAAAATGACCATTGCCAGGTCTTGCGGAAAACTCGGTTCGCGGATGGGCTTGATCGTGAGATCAATAAGGTGTTCGGAACCATTGCCCTTGACGAGGACCTCCTTGCGCTGGAATTCCTGGCCGGTGTGGAAGACGCGCCGGAGGCCGGCGGAGAGTTCCAGTTGCAATCCCTCGCGGGCCATGGAAACGATGTTCAGGCTGGCGTCGCCGCTGGCGGGTTCCAGGTACTTTCCCGTTCGTCCATGAATGTGGAGGACATCGAACCGGCCGTTGACGATGACGGAGGCCGGGGCGAATTCACGCAACAGTGTCCGTTCCGTGTACTCCCGGAAGCCGGTTTGCACGTTGGTCGCCCGCCCTTGCGGAGTGGTCGCCAGACTGGCAATTGTGGCGGGTGGCGGGGGGCTGGCGTAAAGTTGAACGTGCGGGGGCCACAGCGCGGCCCCGGCAGGCGTTGGAACAGCTTCCACTTGCGGTCGACGATCTTGAACAGGTCGGTGGCGGCGCCGATGGATTCCGAACTGCCGAGAAAAAGGAAGGCGTCCGGTTTTAATGCGTAATGGAACACGGCCAGGAGGTTATTCTGGAGTACCGGCCCCATGTAGATGAGCAGATTGCGGCAACTGATAAGATCGAGACGGGAAAACGGCGCGTCTCCGCTGACGCTCTGCACCGCAAACACCAGCAGGTCGCGGATGGATTTTTTGACCTGATAGCCCCCGTCACCGACGATGAAATAAGACTTGAGAAGGTCCGGCGGCAAATCGGTGCCGATGGAGGCGGGGAATATTCCCCGGCGGGCGGTGTTGATCGCCTTGCCGTCGATGTCGGTGGCGAACACCTGAACCGGGGTGTCCAGACCATTCCGGTCCATGTATTCGCGGAGCAGGATAGCAATTGAGTAGGCTTCTTCCCCCGTCGAACAGCCGGGAACCCATACCCGCACCGCATCGTTGGGCGCGCGGCCTTTGAACATGGCCGGAATGGCGATTTCGCGCAACACCGCGAACCCATTTTTATCGCGGAAAAAATTCGTCACCCGGATCAGCAGTTCACCGAACAACGACTTCACCTCGCCGGGGTCTTTCTGGAGAAACCGAATATAGTCCGTGAAATTGTCGATCCCATGGTACATCATCCGCTTGTTGATGCGGCGGATGATCGTGTTTTTTTTGTAGAATGAAAAATCGTAGCCCGTATTCTGCCGCAACAAGCCGAAAATGGTCAGGAGATCCGCCGCCGCCACCGACTCCTTGCCGGGGGGCTTCCCCGTCTTCCGTTCCGGCCCATCCTTGGCACCATCCCTGGCAAATGTCAGAAGAGCCTGTGCCATGTCCTGGGGCGCCAGTACGAAATCGGCCAGACCGGTGGCGAGCGCACTCCTCGGCATTCCGTCATAGGCCGCCGTGTCCGGATCCTGGACGAAAACGATGCCGCCATTTTCCTTGATCGCCGCCAGCCCCAGCGTTCCTTCGCTCCCGGTACCGGAGAGCACGACGCAAATTGCGTTATCCTTCTGCTCCAGGGCAAGTGAGCGAAAGAAGATGTCGATCGGATGCCGATGGCCACGCGGCTCCTCCGGTTCCATGAGGTGGAGGCAGCCATGCAGGAGACCAAGGCCATGGTTGGGCGGAATGATGTAAATATGGTTCGGCTTGGCCGCCATGCCGTCGGTCACCTCATGCACGGAAAGGCGGGTGAATCTGGCCACCAGTTCCGGCAGCAGGCTCTTGTGGTCGGGGGACAGGTGCTGGATGATGACGAAAGCCATGCCGATGTCGGCTGGGATTGGCTTGAAGAAACTTTCAATAGCCTCCAGCCCGCCGGCCGAGGCACCGATACCGACGATGGGAAAGCGAGGGAGCTTGGCCGATGGGCGTTCCTGTTCGATCATGGTCCAGGTTTCCGGGGGGGGCGCCGGAGACGGTGGCATTCCCGGTGGTGCAATGGTTACGCCCGTTTCTTGTCGCCCACGGCCGCGATCCGAACAGGAATCAGCGCGGTGAGGGTACGGCCCTGCTCGTCCAGGCGGGCATCAATGCGGATCAGGCGTTCTTTCAGGTCTATCTGGTTTACTTCGAGCTTGTCGACCCTGGCTTCGAGTTTGTCGAATCTGGCTTCGAGTTTGTCGAACCTGGCTTCGAGTTTGTCGAACCTAGCTTCGACGCTTTTCGTCAGGGTCTCGACACTTTTCGCCAGATGCGTCAACAGTGCTTTCAATTCATCATCCATGTGGATCTCCCCGCAGCCAACATCATCCTACGCCGAACAGGCGCTGGGGTCGAGTCCCATGTTTCATTCTGCTTCGCGCGAAAACGGGGGCGAGTGGGGGATTCAAACCGGCCGAGTCGGCCAAAACCAACCGTGCATTGCCGAAAGATATTTGGCAACTCATGGAGATATCAGGGAAAAAGTGGCTCCGGCGGTAGGACTCGAACCTACGACCAACGGATTAACAGTCCGTCGCTCTACCACTGAGCTACGCCGGAATACCTGGAGGCCGGGACCGGAATCGAACCGACGTACGGGGATTTGCAGTCCCCTGCATAACCACTCTGCCACCCGGCCCCGTTCATCTCGCGGTTGGCACCCGCAAGGAGGCGTTTATAGGGAGGTTGGCGAGCCTCGTCAAGACAGAATACTATCAAAAAGACGATCTGCCTGAAAAACGGCCAGCCCGACAACGAATTGCCCGTTCAAATGCGCGCCCTGGGTTGTCAGACACGGTCCTGGTCGGTTATATAGCTTTATGAGGGGTGACCGGAAGGGTCGGCAGGCTGGTCGCTGCTTGGTTTGGCTCGCTGCCGCTGGGGACTCCACCATGAATTTTGTAACCGCCCGCCACAATATGGTGGCAAGTCAAATCCAACCTAACAACGTTACCGATTCTTTTGTCATTCGTGCCATGGCGGCGGTTCCGCGAGAGGAATTCGTGCCCAAGGCTATGCGCGGCATCGCCTACATGGACGAGGATCTTGATCTTGGGGCCGGGCGTTATCTGCTGGAGCCAATGGTGCTGGCGCGCCTGTTGCAGGCGGCGGCGATCGAGCCGGAACACGTCGTGCTGGATATCGGCTGCGCCACGGGCTATTCAACCGCCGTTCTCGCCCGCATGGCGAGCACCGTACTGGCCGTCGAGTGTGACCCTGCGCTGGCAGGGGCGGCAACGGAAGCCTTGATCCGGGCTGGTATCGACAATGCCGCAGTGGTGACCGGCCCCCTGGAACAGGGATACCCGGCACAGGCACCTTACAACGTGATCATTTTCGAAGGGGCGGTTACTGCGGTGCCCGAACCGGTCCGCAATCAATTGGCGGATGGGGGACGACTGGTGGTCATAATTGAGGACGGCGGCATCGGACGGGGAACCTTGATCACGCGAACGGGCAATGTGTTTGGCACCAGAGTGCTGTTCGAGGCCAACGCACCGCGTCTGCCGGGATTTGCGCAGGCGCCCGTCTTCGTGTTTTAGCCGTCTTCGTGTTCTAGGCGCCTTCGTTTTCCAGGCGAGGTTTCAAAATGCGAATGTCCGGGTTTCCTTTGGTTTTCCTAGGCGCAGGGTTTTGTCTGGTTACTGGGCTTGGCCCTGTTGCCAGCGCGGTTCATGCGGAAACACTCCAGGAAGCCCTGGCCTTTGCCTATGGCGCCAACCCTGCGCTACAGGCCAGGCGTGCTCAGTCGAGGGGGGCCGATGAAGCGGTGCCTCAGGCGCTGGCAGGCTGGCGCCCCACCGTCACCGCCAATGGCGATGTCCGGGAGGGGCATTATACCCCCCCCTCCGCGTTTGCCTTAGCCCCGCATTCCACGATTTCCAAGGGACCGTGGCGCACGCCGCATGACATGAACGTGTCCATGACGGAGGCGTTGTATCAGGGCGGCGGTACCGTGGCTGGCCTCCAGCGGGCCAAAAGCAGCATCCAGACCGATCGCGCGCAATTGCAAACGGTTGAACAATCCGTTTTTCTGGACACGGCTACTGCTTATATGAATGTTCTGCGCGACATGGCCATGGTCGGGTTGAACACCAACAATGAGGAACTCTTGCGTCGTCAACTGGAAGCGGCCCAGAATCGTTTCCAGGTCGGCGAGATCACCCGTACCGATGTCTCGGAGGCCGAATCCCGTCTGGCGGGCGCCAAGGCCAGCCGGATCCAGGCCGAAGGGCAACTGGCTTCCTCTCAGGCCAATTACGAACGAGTGGTGGGCCTTCCCCCACGGGGCTTGGTGCAACCGGCCCCCATAAAGGGCTTGCCGCAGTCGGTGGAAGAGGCCGTATCCATTGCCCGCGAGGACAACCCCAACCGGGTTGCCGCTGTTTATACCTCCCAGGCCGCCGATCACGCGGTCGATGTCGCCCGCAGCGGGCTGCTGCCGACGGTTTCGGTGCAGGCGGATAGCGGGAAGGCCTGGCCACCGACTGATAATTATATACGAACCAGCCAAAGCGAGATCCTGCTCCGAGGGACGGCGCCGCTCTATGAGCAGGGCGCTACCTATTCGCAATTGCGTGCCGCCAAACACGTCGTTGGCCAGCGGCGCCTTGAAGCCGTCGCGTCCGAGCGAACCGCAGTTGATGCGGCGCGGGGGGCTTGGCAATCCCTGCAAACCGCCAGGGCGCAAATCCGGTCGTTCAAGGCGCAGATTGCTGCCAATGAAGTCGCTCTGAATGGAGTCTCCCAGGAATCCAAGGTCGGAGCGCGTACCGTGCTGGATGTGCTGAATGCGGAGGAAGAACTGGTCGCCTCGCGCGCCAATCTGATCGGCGCCGAGCGGGACGAGATGGTTGCCGAATACACGCTGATGAACACGATCGGGCAACTGACCGTTCGGGGGCTGGGGCTGCCGGTGAAGCCCTATGATCCCGGAGTTCACTACCGCGAGGTCAAAAATCAGTGGGTGGGAGGCAATGATCAGGCAGACAGGGATGCCGCGCCGTCAGCCAATGCCACAGGCGGCACGCTGCCGGTTCTTGCTTCAGGCAAATCCGGGGGCAGATTCAGCGGGGATAATTAGAGTTTACCAGTTTTGTGTCGCGATTCCGCGATGTTTGAGTGGGGAGCATTGTCTTCGCCTTTCCGGTGAGATAAGGTGACTTTCGGGTTTGGACCGGGAATTCGCGAACGATGGCCGACGATAAATCACAGCAAGAACCTTCGATGGAGGATATCCTCGCCTCCATCCGACGCATCTTGTCGGAGGACGAGGAAGAGGCCGGCAAGGCTGCTGTAGCCCCGAAGGCTCCTCCGCCTCCAAAACCAGTTCCCCCGCCAAAGCCTACGCCGGAACCAGAGCCGGAACCGGAGCCGGAGCCAGAGATTGAGGAAGAGGAAGATATCCTCGATCTTACCGACGACATGATGATCGAGCCGGAACCCGAACCGGAGCCCGAACCTGAACCCGAACCCGAAATCGACTTTGATTTCGAGCTGGAACCGGAACCCGAGCCGGAACCTGAGCCTGAGCCTGAGCCTGAGCCGGTCCTCATGGTTCACCAGCGGGAGGTGGAAGAGGAGGAGGAGGAAAGTCTGGTCTCTGCGCCAGTGGCGGCGTTATCCACTGCCGCCATGGCCGAACTGGCCCGCGCCGTTGCCCGCGATCGCAATGTCGGCATGGGACGCTCCGGCCTGACTCTGGAGGCCGTGGTGCGTGAGCTGTTGAAGCCCATGCTCAGGGAGTGGCTTGATGAAAATCTGCCCGGCATGATCGAACGCATCGTCACCAAAGAAATGGAACGACTGGTCAATCAGGCGGAACACCAGGACTGGTAACGGTCTCTGGTGGTTGCCAAATACTCCATGGGGCCACAGCCGTGACGATTCCATGGGGCCGATCCCATGGGAAGGAAGAATCGACAATGCTGGACAAGACCTTTCGCCCCGCCACTATCGAGGCGAAGCATTACGAGCGCTGGGAAAAGAGCGGCGCCTTCGCCGCCGACACTGCCGCCAGTGGCCGGCCTTACGTCATCATGATGCCGCCCCCGAATGTGACCGGCAATCTCCACATGGGCCATGCGCTCACCTTCACGCTCCAGGATATTCTGGTTCGTTACCATCGGATGCGGGGGTTCGACGTGCTGTGGCAGCCGGGAACGGATCACGCTGGCATCGCGACCCAGATGGTGGTCGAACGCCAGCTCGAAGCCCAGGGGAGTAATCGCCACGATCTGGGGCGGGAAGCCTTCATCGACCGCGTGTGGGCGTGGAAGGAAGAATCCGGCGGCGCCATCACCCGCCAGCTAAGGCGTCTTGGCGCGTCTCCCGATTGGGCCAGAGAGCGCTTCACCATGGACGATGGCCTGTCGCAGGCCGTGCGCAAGGTATTCGTCGAGCTGTACAAGCAAGGATTGATTTACCGCGACAAGCGCCTTGTCAACTGGGACCCCAAACTCCACACTGCCATTTCGGATCTTGAGGTGGAATCGCGCGAGGTCAAGGGCCGCATGTGGTACTTCAAGTATCCCGTGGAAGGCCAGCCCGGCACCTTTATCACCGTTGGCACCACCCGCCCCGAAACCATGCTGGGCGATACGGCGGTTGCCGTTCATCCCGACGATGAGCGCTATCAGGCTCTGGTCGGTGCCCGTTGTCTGCTGCCCCTGGCCGATCGCCCCATTCCGGTGATTGGCGATATCTACGCCGATCCCGCCAAAGGCTCGGGCGCGGTCAAGATCACCCCGGCGCACGACTTCAACGACTTCGAGGTTGGCCGCCGCCACGCCCTGCCCATGATCAACATCCTCGACCGCGACGCCCGTTTGAACGATGCGGCGCCCGAGCGGTTTCGCGGTCTGGACCGCTTTATGGTGCGGGATCAGGTCGTTGCCGAGATGGACGCTCTGGGTCTGTTGGAAAAGATCGAGGACAACGCAATGACGGTGCCCTATGGCGACCGCTCCGGCGTGGTCATCGAGCCATGGCTGACCGACCAGTGGTTTGTCGATGCCCGCGCGCTGGCCGCGCCGGCGTTACGGGCGGTTGAGGACGGACGCACCACCTTTGTGCCCAGACACTGGGAAAACACCTATTTCGAATGGATGCGCAACATCCAGCCCTGGTGCATCTCACGCCAGATATGGTGGGGCCATCAGGTGCCGGCGTGGTATGGCCCCGACGGCCGTTTTTTCGTTGAGACCTCCGAGGAGGAGGCGATCCAGGCCGCGATCCGCCACTATGGCAAGGCGGTGACGCTGGTGCGCGATCCCGATGTGCTGGACACCTGGTTTTCCTCGGCACTGTGGCCGTTTTCGACGCTTGGGTGGCCGGCGCAGACCCCGGAACTGAAACGATACTACCCCACCGACGTGCTGGTCACCGGATTCGACATCATTTTTTTCTGGGTGGCCCGCATGATGATGATGGGGCTGCACTTCATGGGCGACGTTCCATTCCGCACCATCTATATCCATGCCCTGGTCCGGGACGAAAAAGGGCACAAGATGTCCAAGTCCAAGGGCAATGTCATCGACCCCCTGGACCTGATCGACACCTATGGCTGTGATGCCCTGCGCTTCACCATGGCCGCGCTGGCGGCGCCGGGGCGTGATATCAAGATGTCCGAGAGTCGCGTGGCCGGTTACCGCAACTTTGCCACCAAGCTGTGGAACGCGGCCCGCTTCTGTCAGATGAACGAATGCTTCGTGGTGTCGGGCTACCAGCCCAGGGATTTGCAGGAAAAGGTCAACCTGTGGATTGTCGGCAAGGTGGCCCAGGCTGGCCAGCGCGTGACCGAGGCGATCAAGGCCTATCGCTTCAACGACGCCGCCCAGGTCTGCTATGCCTTTACCTGGAACACGTTCTGTGACTGGTACCTGGAATTCGCCAAACCGATCTTCGGCGGCGGGGATGCGAAGGCTCAGGTCGAGACCAGGGCGACCACCGCCTGGGTGCTGGACCAGATCCTGGTCATCCTGCACCCATTCATGCCGTTCCTTACCGAGGAACTGTGGGAGAGCCTTTCGGATGGCCGCGAAACCCGGCTGATGGAGGCCCCGTGGCCCGAATTCGCCACCTCAACCGACGGCAAGGCCGAGGTGGCGACGGCCGACATGGAATGGCTGGTAAGGCTTATCGGTGACGTGCGTTCGGTGCGCGCGGAAATGAACGTGCCGCCGGGGGCCAAAATCCCTCTGTACCTAAAAGACGCTGGTGCGGAGACCCGGTCCCGTCTGGTGGCCCACCGCGACATTCTCCTGGGCCTGGCCCGGCTTGAACGCGCCGAACTGGCCGATGACGAGATTTCGGTCAAGGGGGCGGCTCAGATTGTGGTCGAGGAGGCGACGGTGGTGTTGCCTCTGGCCGGGGTTATCGACCTGGAGCAGGAGCGGGCACGTCTGGCCAAGGAAATTCAGAAACTCGCGGGCGAAATCACCAAGATCGACAACAAATTGGACAACGCTGGCTTCGTCGCCAAAGCCCCGCCCGAGGTGGTCGAAGAACAGCGCGAGCGCCGGAACGACTTCGCGACGGCCAGGGAAAAGCTGGCGCAAGCGTTGGGACGTATCGCGGCGGAGTGAGAAACCGGTAAAATTGACGGAGTGTGTGATGGCCTATTATTTCGCCAAGACGCTGGACCTGCCGTTCGATGCGGCGGTGGCCAGGGTGACCGAAGTTTTGAAGAGCAAGGGGTTCGGTATTCTGACGACGATTGATGTCACGGCGACGTTGAAGGACAAGCTCAAGGTCGATTTCCGCCCCTATCTCATCCTAGGCGCCTGCAACCCGAGCTTTGCCCTCCGTGCTCTGACCGCTGAGGACAAGATCGGTGCGATGATGCCCTGCAACGTCATTATCCAGGGAACCAGCGACGGCAAGATCGAGGTTGCCGCCATCGACCCGATTGCTTCGATGAAGGCAATCAGCAACCCCACCCTGTACGAGGTCGCGACCGTGGTACAGACTTTGCTCAAGCAATTTGTTGACGAGCTGTAAAGGAGCTTTGGGGACGTACACGTCCCCCAGGCTTTCCAGGGTTATTACGGTCTGACGCTAACGGGGTCGTGAAATGCTGCCGCAGGGGTCTAGTTGAGGAATAAATATTGGTCTGTTTTACCGCCAATGTCCCTGACGGAGCTAAGTCAAATTAGCCCTTGCGTATCTGTTTGGATCACTTTATAACGCGTGGCTCTTGGGGGTGCATAGCTCAGTTGGTAGAGCAGCTGACTCTTAATCAGCGGGCCGTAGGTTCGAGTCCTACTGCACCCACCAAGGATTTCAAGGGGTTACGGAGCAATCTGTAGCCCTTTTGCTTTTCCAGCGCGGCTCCGGGGCACAAACGGGGGCACAAACCGGAGCCGGGGCACATAGCGAAACATCGCTGATTTTCTCGACACCCGCCCGCAGAGGCGTTACCCTTGGCGTGCCTACCGGTGCGGCTTATACGGATTCCGCCACCAAGGCGAACACACGATAATTTTTACAAGACACCCTCAGCGATGGCACTATCCGATCCGCGTTGGGGCCGGCGCCCATTCGGCGCGACAGACCGATCCGATCAATTTAGGATCTTTAATGAAACGCAACCATGAATCTACGCAGGCTTCGATGACGGCGTTCAGGTCCTGAAATATTCTCGTTGATAACCAGTGGCTTCGCATATAATGCCAAATGCATTCCGCAGGATTCAACTCCGGACTGTATGCCGGAATTATGATCGGCGTAATATTATGAGGAAATATCAGACCTTTACTTTTATGCCATGCCGCACCATCCATGAGTAGAACCGCGTGCGCATCTTCCGGTACGTGAAAACTGATTTCCTGAAGATGAAAATTCATTGCTTCCGTATCGCAGCTCGACATGATGATAGCTGCCCCTTTGTTCTGGGCTGGACAGACGGCCCCGAAGATGTAGGCCGAGGAAAATCGCAGATCCTTGAGCGCTGTTGGGCGCGAGCCTTGAGGCGCCCATTGCCGCGTCAGTGTGTTTTGCTGACCGACGCGAGCTTCGTCACCGAACCACACATCGACTCGCTTGCCTTTTGCCACACCGGCCGCAACTCCCTCTAGTTGCAATCCAAGGGTTTAAGAAACTCCGCTTGGGCTTGCGCATCCGCCAGCCAATGGCGTGGACGCGGGACAAGCCAGCTTAATTTCAATCTATGGATGAGTTCGTAAACGGCTGTCTTCTGCAGTTTAATGTCGTAATCCTTCTCAAGCCATTGCTTCACGTCGAGGCCCCGGAAGGTGACAACGCCGTCCCGATCAAGATCCGCACCCGCACACATCCGATCATATATTTCCTGTCCAATTTCCGCCGAAACGCGACACTTCCGGCTGGCTCGAAACCGGTCATGCAGTCCATCAATCCCTTCTTCCTCGTACCTGTTGTGCCACCGGTAAGCCGCACCACAGCCAAGACCAACGAGACGGGCTGCTTCGTCAACTTCCATTCCGTCCAACAGGTTTGCGATTAACAACAGACGTTGGCATACCCGACCACTCTGGAGATGGGCTTGCTTGCGGA
>JADFXL010000069.1 GCA_015233585.1 Alphaproteobacteria bacterium
AGGCATCCCTGGGCGCGCAGGCTCTCGGGGGGGGTGACGCCACGCTTCAATGAGGCCCCGGCGTTACCGCCGGGGAAAGGCAGTCGATCAGATCAAATTCCCGAGCGCCATGTACCGCTTCAATGAGGCCCCGGCGTTACCGCCGGGGAAAGGAGAGTACGCGGCACGCATGGCCGCCAAGGAGAGAGCGCTTCAATGAGGCCCCGGCGTTACCGCCGGGGAAAGGCTCCCTCTCTACACCTCAGATAATATCAGATTCCGACCGCTTCAATGAGGCCCCGGCGTTACCGCCGGGGAAAGGCCGCATCGACAGCCCTCGCTGACGGCCTAAGCCAAACCGGCTTCAATGAGGCCCCGGCGTTACCGCCGGGGAAAGGGGCAGTATGGGGCTCGGTTATGCAATGTTGATGTCACGCTTCAATGAGGCCCCGGCGTTACCGCCGGGGAAAGGACAGCGTCGGACATAGCCCCAGACTCGTCCAGAATGCTTCAATGAGGCCCCGGCGTTACCGCCGGGGAAAGGCAGGGGCGGGCTGAGATGCTGTCCCGGAGGTACACGCTTCAATGAGGCCCCGGCGTTACCGCCGGGGAAAGGTCGATGCACTCCTAAGTTTTGTTCCGCTTGGTGGCAATGCTTCAATGAGGCCCCGGCGTTACCGCCGGGGAAAGGCCGGGGGTGAGGTGACAGGCTGGGGCGCGGCCCAGATGCTTCAATGAGGCCCCGGCGTTACCGCCGGGGAAAGGTTTCCAAAACTTAGCAAGGCGACCAGCGGCATAGATAGCTTCAATGAGGCCCCGGCGTTACCGCCGGGGAAAGGCCCGCCAGAGAATTTTGGATGAATAGCAATTAAATACAAGCCTTTTTGCGAGCGCTATCAAAAAGCTCAAAAAAATCACCACTCTCCATGCTGGCCGGCTGGTCTGTATCGACAAATTCTTGTTATTTTACAATGTCAAAGAGCCTCGCGAGCGCTGCGCGAGTCGCTGGCGGCACCGAAGCGCTCGCAAGGCGTACCGGCAGTTACCTCCTCCCGCGACCGCAGAATGCTACACGATGATCGTTTCGCGAGTCACCGCTTTAAAACCCTTGCCCATGCTGGTGACCCGCGGTTTGACTTCATCGGCTACGCCAAGGTCGAGAATGACCACGTGGTCCTCGTCATGCTTGATGATATCGGTCACAACGGCGGTCATCTCGGCAAAACCCCGGCGCGACAGGCGACATTGGAATACCGATAGCTGCAACCACTCACCGCGTCCCTGCATCGCCTTGAACAAACGGCGCCAGCGTTTCGGGTCGCGGATATCATAGGTGACGATATACAGGTGATCTTCGTTGCGCATGATACCGGATCACCTGGGAGTGATATGAGGTATGTCGGGGATTTCCCCAGCCAGAAACCGGCCCAGCAATCGGGCCTGCACCTCGAACAGACGGCGATAGGCAATGCGGTAGCCGAACACCGGGTGGGTAATCTCCTGGTCCAGGCGGCGTTCAAAGGCGGCGATGATGGCCTTGCGCCCACCTGGGGTCAGCGCCACCGCTCCGGCGCGTTCCAGGAAGTCGGCTGGCCCGACCTCGGCGTTGTTGATGGCACGCAGAACGGTGGAATCGGCGATCAGGGGCCGAAACGGCTCCATCATGTCAAGCGCCAGAGCCGGGCGACCATAGCGCGGCTGGTGGTAGAATCCGCGATAGACATCAAGCCCGACGGCGGAAAGCTGCACCGTCCAGGCACGGACCAGCATGGCATAGGTGAAGGACAGCAGCGCATTGACCGGGGCGGTGGGCGGCCGACGATTGCGGCCCTGCCAGTCGAAGCGGCGCGCTCCGCCGGCATTCTCGGCCAGACACAGGGCGTACGAGGCGAAATAACGCCGGGCCGCCATGCCCTCGACACCCAGCAAAGTCTCCATGGTGCGCGCCTCATCGGTAGCCTGACGGTCACGATCGAGCAACGCCAGGGTTTCCTCCACCGGTTCCGGTCCGCGCCAGTTGCGGCGCAAAAGGGTGCGCGCGTTGCTGATCTTGGCGTTGACCAGACTGCGGGCGAACCGCAGACAAAAGGCGGGGTCGAAGCTTTGGCGCCACTGGTGGGTACGAATTTCAACATTGCGATGGCCGAGTCCGATCGTGTGGCCCAGGAACCAGCCGCCATAGCTGTGCCAGCTTACCGGCACCTCCCGGCGCATCAACTCGTGCAGGGCCGGCGTGGTCAGACTTATGTTGCCATACAGCGCCACCTGGGAAACCTCGGCCAGCCGCGCGGTGGCGACCTTGCTGCCCTCAATGGAGACTTCCAGGGTCTCGCCGCTCTTGCCGACCCGCGCACCGTTCTCCTGCACCACCAGCGGCAGGGCTTCGGGCCGGGCCACGGCCAGGGGCCGGGGTTCGAGGCGACCGGCCCGCAACCACGCCACTTCGTCGGGAAGGCAGATGCCGACCAGCGAGCAGCGCACGCATTTTGGGCTGTCTTCAAGCGGCGGCGGAATGCGGCCCGAGGCGGCCATCAGGCGCATTCCGTTTACCGCCAGCGACACCGCTGCCCGCAGTTCGTCGTCAAGGACCACTGGCACCCGCTCGCGACTATCGACGAAATACAGAATGCCCTCGTCACAGGCATGACCATGCTCGCGCAACAGCAGGATTTGCAGGGCAACCTGTACCCTCTCGGGCAGGTAGGCGGATTTCTCGACATGGGGGCGCCTGCCGTGTTTGTAATCGACCGGTCGCACCCCGGCCCCGTCGTCCTCCACCAAGTCGAGCCGCGCCACCACGCCCAGAATTTCCGACGCCAGGGTTATGGATCGGGCGTGGATGCTCTGGCCCTGCCCTTCGTCCGCCAGATCCGTGGCATCGGGCAGATCCCCACCCGGCTTGTCGGTGGCGCGGTGGGCGAAGCGGCCCTCTATCGTATCGGCACTATCGGCCCACTCGCCTTGCACCCACTCCAGATAGGCCAGACGCGGGCAGTAGACGAATTCATTCACCATCCGCGCCGGTAACGACGGCACTTCGTGGCCGGAGGCGGCCGGGAAAACAAGGGGAAGTTCGGGTTGGTCTCCGACGGGAAGCATGATCGGGGCTAATCGTCGCGGCGAAAAAGGCCAAGACCGAAATGAGCCCCCCAGCCAAGCGCAATTGGCCCTTCCACATCCTGCTCGAAAGTCAGGCGAAAGAAGCCACCAGCGGTATCTGGCTGATGTCCCCCCCGCCCCGACCGGGTGCGGACGAAAGCCAGCGTTGAACGCGGGGTATCACCAGCCCCGATTGGTGCGGCGAAACGACAGGGATTGGCCGAATCCGTCATTGGCTCAATGACGGGAAGCGGAACCTCGATAAAGCGTCGCTTCCATTCCATCCTGATTTGAGCACGGTAATTGTCAACCAACGCATCGAACCTGTCCGGACGGCGCTTGTCAAAACGGGGTTTGAGGTAGGGGGTGACGGAGCGCCATGTCCGGGCGGCTCCCAGCAACGGACTTGAAGAAAAGGCTTTCGGTGAGGCGATGCCTTCAAGCGCGACGCGCCATTCCATGCGTCCCCGCCCTCCGTCCGCATCGGCGTGGCCGTGCTCTGTCCACAGCCGCGTCAGACGATCCAGCCGGCGGCGGGCTTCGTCGGAGAAGCCTCCCCGACAATAGAGGATCAGGTGGTCAATCAGTCCATCGCCGTCGGCATCCTCGGGAAGGTAAAAGGCGTGAGCGTGAGCGGGATCGGCACGCATCGGGCCGCCGTCATCGCGGCCGGACAACTCGACCGGAGGCACTCCGGTTCCCGACATCAACGCCCAGCGCATAACCTCGGCGATCTTGAGCGTTTGCTCGATCCGCGGACACGGCCGACCGGCCAGAACGAAACGGGCGACTTCGGGTCCGTCGGGTTGCCCCGTGCGGACGAACGGCTTGCGGCTTCGTTGTGGTGGTAAAGGACTCACGGCAGGCCGATCATAGACGATCTTGCAAAACGGCGGCGGGCTGGACCAGCCGGCCTCCTGCCAATCACTGGTGTCGACGGCGATGGCGTCCGCAAGTCGCTCGGGAAGCGTGGAACTGACCACGACGCGTTTATGCTCCGTCAGGCTGTCCGTACTGGAAACCAGCGTTTTTCGCAAATTGGCCCATGCGGCGGGCGTCAGAGGGACAATGATATCGACCGGCACCCTGCCGCTGGGCGGTGAGGTGTTCATGGAACGCGGACAAGTGTTGTTTTCGCCGTCCCAATCCGCGGCGAGACGCCCCTCGACCCAGCTTTCCGCCCGGCCCAGATAACCAATCCGTTCCAGAAGATGTCTGGCCAATGTTTCCTGCTCCCTCGTCAGGATCACCCCCGGCCAGGCGACAATCATCTCTGCGTCGCGGTCAAAACGGAGGAACCCGTCGTAGATCAGCTTCCTGTCCGTCGGCGCCGGCATGAAGGCTCGCACATGCGAATGTACGGCGACGGGCAGGTGGAACACCGGCGTCTCGACCGCCAGCGCATCAATCAGATCATCGAGCCTGATCTTGGGAAATTGCTCGTGATCGGCCTTGCGCCACCAGGTCGCAATCAAGGCGCGCAGGATACGCACAGGCTCGGGCGGCCAGGCCACATCGGCTTCGTTGGCGTGGCGGCCCCACGGCGTCGCATGATAACGACCGGCCGGAAAGGTGAAGCCGAAGGCGATCATTGGACGCCTGCTTCTTCACCTTCCGTCCCGTCATCGACCTTCTTCCTGTTCTGAGGCTTTTTTGGCTTCCACGTCACGATGGTGACGGGCGGGTTCGCGAACCGGCTCCGTGCCGCCGCGATCAGCCCCGGCAGCGCCGTCGCCAGATCGGCGAGTTCCGGAATCAGGTAACCCTCCGGCCTGGTCACCTGAAGCGTGACCAGGTCGAGATCGCAGGCCGTGCGCAACCGCAAGCCTTCGGCCAGAAATTTGCGGACCTTGAACAGGGCGAGTGCGACCAGCAACGCCTCGGCCGCCTCACCCAGACCAAAGGCGCGGATCTGCGCCAGGTCGAGGTTGAAGTAGGCGATTATGGTCTTGGCCGTGAACTCGTCACGGGCGAAGGGAACGTTGCCGTAACCCTCGGCGGCACCGCCTCCCTCGGATTTTCCCGTGGCATCAACACGGTCATTTTTGACGCCGCCGCTGGAGGCCGTCACGATATCCCCGGCCTCGACAAAGCCGGACAGGGCACGGGGCGTGCGGATGACTCCCGCGATCTTTTCCAGAAAGATGCCGTGCAGCAGGCTGTTCGGATCGTATTTCAACAAGACGGGATAAACCTTGCCGCGCATGTCGATGGGGCGCGCGGCCTTCTCGTTAAAACCGATTTCCTTCTTCACGGTATCGAACCAGTCGGAATTGGCGATGTAGGGGGAGTTGAGCCGATGGGCTTCCAGGACGCTGTTGGTCAACGATGTCCCCTTCTGGTCGAGAGCCTTCACGACCGGCAATCCCTTCAGGGGAGCTACCCAATCATCGGCAACGGCATCCCAGCAAACCGCTTCGAGCCGGTTGGCAATGCTCTGGGCGGACTCGACCAGCAGCATGTCGGCGCCGTCCGGCGCCTTGTAGGTGGCCGCGCCGAGATTGGGAAAACCGGTGGGCTGGAACCGGTGCCCCTGCATGGGCTGAAGACGGGCCTGGATGAGCAGGCGCGGCGTGGCAGCCAGGGGAGTGAGATCAAGCGGCATGGGGTTCCTCTTCGTTTTTCGCGAGGTCGGGATAGGCACGACCGATGAGCCGGTCGTGAGCCATTGACGGAAACAACAGGGCCGCGACGAGTCGCTCTCCCTGGACGGGGGACGATGGATCAAGACGGGCGAAAGGCGTTGGCAATCCCGCCCCCCGTGCCATCCGTTGGGCCAGCGTGACGGCATTGGCCACGCGACCGGCCCGGATCAGACGCACGAGCGGCAAGGGATCGAGCAATCGCTTCTCGCCGTTTCCCGATCCCACACCGTCGGGGATGAACAGCGGCTTCAGGGCCGCATAGGCGAAGGGCACGGCGTCCTCGCGCCCGATGCCGGAGGATACCCCCGTGCGGGATCGCGTCCAGGCAAGGCCGGCGGCAAGCGCGGCGATACGGGCCTCATCGGTCCGGCCGGCGAGAAAAGCGGCAATGGCGGCAAGCGGTGCCGCCCGACAACCGCGCAACGGCAGTTCCGCCTTTCCCTTGTTGGTAAAGACATGGCGGTGCCCTTCGATCAACCGGCGTTCGAGTACCGCCGCCATGTCCCGGATCAGATCGCGTCCGTTCCAGACCGCGAGTGCCTTGGCCGCCGTTGTATCGTCCCAGCCGTCGCGGAGGTGTTTCGACGTGAGCGGGGCGAGATGGCAGCGGAATGGCATGGAAAACCGCGCTTCCCCTTCGTCGATGGCATCGAGACTGGCCAGCGCCTCGGCCAGGGCAAACTCATGCGAACCGTCATCGGCCGCGTCGGCCCATTTCGTCGACAGGCGGGGTGGTGGCGGTAACGGCGGCATACCTTTGTCGTCTTTACGGAGCTTCGGCCGTCGCCCTGCTTCGAGCACGAGTTCCCCAACGGCAATCAGCGTCTCCTGCACCGCCTTGGTCGAGCCGTCCCCGGTGAGCCGGAACAAGGCCTCATCGAGCCCGCGCCCGAGCGCGCCGAAGTCTCGTATGGTCTTGCGCACGCGCGATAGCCACCCGCCGATATCAAGTTCCGAAATCAGCGAAGCCCGTTGATTCTCGCGTACTCGCACGCGGCCGAGGGGAGTGGCGAAATACGCCTTGCCCGCCCGCATCAGGAATCCGTGTCTCTGAAAGGTATCTATCCCACGCGCAATACCGAGTTGTGCGACGGCCCGCGCGAAGTCAAGGCCATCGCGCGCCGCGCCGCCATCCAATACAGCCCGTCCTTCGGACATCATCAGGCTTGTCTCATCAAAACCGGCAGCACGCGACCACAGCGGAGCCCAGAATTCGGCACGGGCATCCGTCTCATCGGCGAAAGTGGTCGCCCCGGAACCCGCTCCCACGGAACGGGTCGTAAATGGGAAAGTGAGAGCGGCCTTGCGGTCCTGGGCGTGCCGCCGGGCCGCAGCCGCAGCAAAAACCATGGCGCCTTCGACGGTAAGAATGAAATCCCATGGATTGACCCACGAATCAGCCTTGAAACCCACGCCAGCGTTCACCCCGCCGGCCGCTCCGGGAGAAAATTGCCCCACGGCACCTTCTTCGAGATGGGCGCTGGGCATGGAGAACAGGGATGACCGTAAAATTTCCATGCATTTTCCCACGTCACCGTTGGTAATCATGGTCAGCCGCTGCATGAAATTGTTGGAAAAATCGAGGCGGCCATCGTTTCCCCCAGTTCCCAGGATAGGGGGATAGCGGGGACCATCCATCGTCAGGGCAAGCGCTCCATCAAGCCACCGGCAGGCTTCTTCCGAGAGGGCGCCCCGGAGCGCGGCGAGCAGGCTGGCTTTGGCGTCATCCTTCGGAGCTTCCGACAGGCAATGTTCGGAGATCAGCCTTTCACAGGTATCAATGGCGGTTCGATAGGAAGCGAGGCGCTCGAAATCGCTTGCCTTAATTGATTCGATTCCTTCGTGGTTGTCCTTTTCCCAGAAACCGCTGCCTCCATTCCATGGCGCAACCACCGGCGTGGGCCTGTAATCGTTCAAAAAGAACCCAACAAATTCGTCCTCCGTGAGCCGCGTCCGCAGCACGAAGCGTTCGTCCCGCCAATATCCAAGCACGTCCGGATCAGTCTGTTCCGCAACCAACCGGAAGACGCCAAGCGCCTTGAGGTACCCGGCCAGCGGCACGGGGGCGCAGCCGTGCAGAACATGCTCACAGGTCGTCATGGCCTGCATCCTCCTCTGCTTCGGACGCGCGCCAGTCGGCGATGCGTACCAGAGCTTCCAGCCACGCAAGCCGGAATGGACCATATTGCTTGAGCAACGCCTGCGTGCGCGCCGACCAGCTCGGCCCGCACGGACCTTCCCCCAATTGCATGAGATCAAGGTCAAGCCGGGTTTCAGGAACGACGAAATCGCCCAGGCACGTTTCGGGCAGGAGGTCGCCGTCCCATACGCCGCGTGCGAACAGGCGGCCATCCTTGGGCGGTGGCTCCTTGGGCAGCGCCCGCAGGCGCATCCGCACCTTGCCGTGGTGAGCGGCGATCAGATAGGCGGGGAGAGACGCATCGTTCCCATAACCATGGTTGACCAGATAGCCCAAAGCCGAGGCGAGTTCATGCCGGAAATACTTCCGGGAATGTTTCTGAGGTTTTTCGTCCTTCGTGCTCGGCCATTTGGCGAGAGGGGGCTGGACACCGTTGGTCAACGCGGCAGCCGTCCGCTCGACGAATGCCGGATGGGCCTTGCCGAGATCATGCCATCGCGCAGCCTCGACGATAAGCCCGCGCTCGGATTCGCTCAGGCCGAGGGCTTCGGCGAGCCTGGTGGCTTGATCGTGAGCATGAGCGCCGTGTCGGGCGAGGCTGACGCGAACCGTGCTCGTATGGGCGTCAGGGTCGGCGTCCAGGGACGTTTCTTCCACACCCCGAGCCGGAACCACCTCGACGACCCCCGTCGCCCCAGCAACAAACCCCGTCTTCGGATCATAGCCGCCCGACGCCGTATCGACCCAGATCACCATGCCGGGAAAGACATCTCCTTCCTTGACGACGTACCACACACTGGCGAGCGCATCCCATCGCCAAGCCTTTACCCCCTTGCGTTTGATCAAAGCCTTCGCGCCACCAATCGGGGCCGGACACAGTTCGTCCCGCGATGGCGCGGGAGCCTTTTCGGGCGGGGTGGCGCCTTCGACGGGACGCCAGAACAGTCTCACGTCGGTGTCGTCGGCATCGCGGACATAAAGCGAGATGTCCACATCAAAACCCGACAAGTCCGGATCGGTATCAAACAGATCGAGAAAGTCACGCTTGCGGATCACATGCCCCCGGGGTGGCGCCGAGGGGTGAATGGCCGCCAGATCGGCGGGTCCACAGGCCGACAGCGTGGCCAGATTCTTCCTGGCCTCGGCGAAATCGCCTGATTCGTAGGGTCTGGCGTCTTCATCGGGCAAATTGATCCAGAACACGTCCGCGCCCTCCGTGCCGCATTCGCCGTAGCGGTTACAACGGCCAAAGCGCTGGACCAAAGAAGACCAGGGGGCAATTTCGGTGATCAGGATCGCGGAAGTCACGTCCACACCGGCCTCCAGTGCCTGTGTGGCGATCACAATGCGACCTTCGGCTGGAACGGGGTCGCGAAGGCGCTTCATCAGACGATCCCGATCGGCCTTGCGAAAACGTGAATGGACAAGCAGACGTTCCTGGCTGTCATTGCCGAGCGCCGCGTAAACGGCCTGTGCACGCGCCACGGTGTTCAGAAAGACAATCGTGCAGGTTCCGGAGCGTGCCTGTTTGCAGGCAGCCTTCGCCACGGCGGTCGCATAGGATTTGAGACCATCCTTTTTGCCGACACCCTGGCTGGCAAGGTCAAGGACATGCAGCCTTTTGCTTGCCGTCCATAGATGCTCTGCCCGGGCGAGGTCGGCTGCCGAAAGATCATGGGGCCGGTACGAATCCATTGGTGAAAAATCTGCCGTCTTCAACCAGGATGGATCAAGCGTCGCCGACATCCACAGTGTGTGACAATTGCTTCCTGTCTTGAATTCTCGCCGGAAGCCCTCCATCTGCGCGGATGTGGCAAGTGTGGCGCCCGTAAGCTGAACCTCATCAAAAATCCACAGGGCATCATTTTGCAACAACGCAAAATCCACAGGCCAACGATAGCGGCTTATGCCATAGCCGCGCATCAGAGCGGCGGAAACCAGGAGATCCTGCGTGCCGATGAGAATGCCTGGAAGTGCGGGATTTAACATCCATTTCGGCAGGCCACGCCGTTCCTTGCCACACCCGCCCATCAGAATGTCAAGCTGAACATCCTCCAGTTCAAGACTCATATGTGCCGCGTCGATCCATTTTCTTGCTGCGTCTTCGGTCTGTTCGACCAACGTTCGCATCGGTAGGCAATAGACGAGCCGACGAGGCGTTTGCGGATCATTCCGAGCGATTTTCCATAACCATGCGGCAAGCACGGCTGCGGTCTTTCCAAATCCGGTTGGCACGACCATTGTCTCACGCCAATCGGTTTCGGCTAACCCGACTTGATATGGGTATGGTTGCTTGCCATTGGGTCCAGAGGAGAAGAAGGTCTCGAAATTCATGGTCGCCTGTACCCAACGTTATCTTTCTCTGGATAGGTCGGCGGAGTCAGCTTGTCGCCGGCGACGGGATGTTGATCATAGGCAGCGGCATTAAAAAAAGAAATCATATGCGAGCGACATGTCAGGGCGTCAATCTTCATAGGTTGTCTAAAACCATACATTTATTCGTAATGAATTGAAAGCACCTTTCCATATCCAACCGTTCTCACTATGGCGCCGTGCGCTGGTGGTGATTCTGCTGTGTCACAAATCTGGCTGGCGGTCGTTTTGTGTTGGCCTGCGATAGGTCCGATGGCAGCAGGGGCCCCGAAGCAAACGCAGAACCAGGGCGATGGCAAGGTTACCATTTTCAATGGATAGAGCAGATTCGTGACATATCTTGTTTGCACCCCATGGCGCATTGCGCTAGGATCCCGCCGTATCCTTGATGCACCCGTAGCTCAGCTGGATAGAGCGCTGCCCTCCGAAGGCAGAGGTCGTGAGTTCGAATCTCGCCGGGTGCGCCAAGGATTTCAAGGGGTTAGCGAAACGTCACAGCGTCGCCAAAAGGACCGGGTAAGCAGGGGGTAAGCAGCCGTCGGGAAGTCGGGGTCATTCCTGGTAACGATGTCGCCGTGGTTGAGGTCGAGCGCATCAAGGTCGACGTGGTCAAGATCGACCTGTCGAGAACCGAAGCAGTACATCGGTGGTCGTTTCGTTCCACGGGGTCCGCTGAAGATAAAATCGGCGTGGTCAGCCTACGGGTCAGCGAGTCGACCACGCGGCGGTAAAGTCCAGCGGCGTGGTCATCCGGCCACAGCCCCACGTCACCGGCTCCCAGGGCTTCGGTAGCGCGATCAACCCGCCATCGCACTGAACTGCGGCGTCCTGTCGATCCTGTCCCCATAATGTGTGACAAAAACCACACGGTCGGAATCGGCTGGCATTAAGCCAGCAAGTTCAAGAGCACGTTCTGTGCTCTCGCCGTGTAACAGCGACACCACGAGAAGGTTGCCAGCGGTAGCGGTAGCAGCTTCCAGTTTGGCGAGTCTCTGCTTCGTGTTCATTTCCAGCTCCTCTGTTCCAGCGCAGCAATGCGCATTTCGAGTTCGATGGTTTCAATTGCCCGACGTTTCGTTTCCAGCAACCCGGCCACGGCAGCGCCCTCGTCTGGCGTCAGTTCACCATCACCTACGGCCGCAACCACGGTGCCCATCGCGGCCAACACGTCGGCGGCGGTTTGCACGGGGGGCAAGTCGATCCGCACCGGCCGTCCCTTCCGCATGGGTACCAAGCGGTCCAACAATGCCTTCCCGGCGGTCACGTCACCGGCAAGAGCGGCCTGGATCATCGCCTGGACAATAGACTTCCCTTCCCCGGCAATGATGGCTTCCAGCGCAACGGTGGCGCGGTTCCGTGACCCGGCTTTCCGTCCGCTTGGATTGCCGGATTTACCCTTCGCGAAAGGCTTGCCCCGCTGTTCTTTCGCTGTTTTGTCAGCGGATGTCATCGCTATTTGCCTTCAACCTCTTGAGCGTTCTCGGCACGTTCGTCACCAGCACACCAAACCTGTCGGCGATGTCCTTCGTGGAAGAGCCAGCGGCGTCCATCTCCAACATGACGTGTTCGCCGTGTTCGGACAATCGGCGAGCCTTGCCGGACCCGGTCCACAACGCGGCGTCATCGAGAGTCGCTGGGGCGGTTTCTTCGGCGTCGGCACCATCGGTGCCCGGCGCGGTGACAGACTCGCCAGCAGCTTCCGTTGCGGCTTCCAGGATGGTTGCCGTATCGTCCGTCACGTCTGTCGTGTCCGTCTTCGGTATTCCTTCCAGACACGCCAAGCGCCGCACAACATCGGCCAACGTCGCTTCGACACCAGCACGCCACCCGTCAGCAACATAGTCTGTCTCGTCTGTCGCGTCACCCATACCGTCAAGCCACGCGGTCAACGCTTCCGTCACCACTGCACCCACCGTACGCCTGTCACGTCTGGCCTTGTCTGTCACAAGGGCGACCAGTTCCGGCGCAACTCCCCGTATGAACCATTTTCCCGCCATGCCACCCACCACCCTATGTCTGTCAATTGCCTGTCATGCGTCTATCTTGATGCCTTGCTCTCTGTCTGTCAAGGGTCGCTGTGTCTGTCACCCTTAACAGTCCGCAGCGCCACTCGCGTCAAGCTATTGTCTGTCATATGTCTGTCGCTACCTCTTCTTGCGGTTCGGCAAAGTGGCGCAATGCCGCTTGGCCGGTCGGGGTCAGGGCTACCAGCTTGATGAAGCGGTCACGGTTTAAGGGTTCATCGGACACCCCCCAGGCTACAGCCATCCGTATAAAAGTCCCGTGGCGTCGGCTCGCATCGAGCGCAATGCCAGGGTTCCCGCGTTAAGGATCGTTTCCAGAAATGCCGGTGCCCACATGCCGGACAGGGTACGAGCGGTGCGCCGTCACGTTCCAGGCGAGCGCGGCGGTTCTCTTTCGCCAGCGCCGCGCCGCTGGTCATCTCCGGGCGCGGCGTGCGATCCGGGACGTATGCGATCCAG
>JADFXL010000006.1:0-1043 GCA_015233585.1 Alphaproteobacteria bacterium
ATTATCCACTTCGTCGATACCCGCCTTCAACCAAAAGACAATGAACAGATCGCTAAGATGATCGCCCGGATGATGGCTGGGCGTCCCGACGCGTCGCCCGGTGACTCTGCCGGCAGGCCACCCGGCGCCACCCCATCAACTCGAAGCGGCGGGGAGGGGTGAAATCGGACTCGAAGGGTAAACTGCCAACCGGATCGGCGACGCGCAAGCATGGGAAAGATAAAAATGTCGCCGTATGCCATCGACTTTAGTGCGCAATTTAGCTAAGATTGTCAATGTTGAGGCAGGTTGACCGATGCTGTACGATGTACTATTTAAGGATATCCAATATCCCTGTGGTCGCGATAGCGATTGTCATGTCTTTCGTTGACGCTAACGCAAAACAATGGGACACGGCTCATGATGGCGAAGAAAGCCATTCTCGTACGAGAATTCCTTGTTGTCGCAATCAATTTGTTCCTGGTTGGATTCCTCATTTTTTTGGATTCCATCACCCCGACTGGAGTGTCCGAAGATATTTTATATGTGATTGTGTTTGGAGTCTGGTCTTTCTCTCGCTGGATCAAAGGGGTGTTTCTATGGGCGATCATTGCTAGCTGTGCTTCTATCATCGGGGCGGTAATTTCTTCTGAGGGCCTGCCAATTGAATGGGAAATCGTAGATCGAACGCTCTCGATAAGTGCCCTTTGGATTATGGCAGCTTTGCTATATGCATTGCGAATGAAACAGATAACTTCTGAGAAAAATGCTGAGCGTGCCGAACGATCGGAGGCAGTTAAGACTAAATTTCTTGCAGCTGCCAGTCATGATTTACGGCAGCCGTACCACGCGATGCATTTATTCATTGAGGTCTTAGATCGTGGACGAACTACCGAAATAAATCAAGATGCCCTCAATGGACTAAAAGCTGCGGTTAAGTCTGGCGAGGAGTTGCTTTCAGCATTGCTTGATAATTACGCATGCGAAACTGGAGTGGTGACCCCTAAGATATCAATTTTTTCAGTGTCACACTTAATCAATGGCTTATTCAATGAATATCGTAA
>JADFXL010000006.1:1226-44503 GCA_015233585.1 Alphaproteobacteria bacterium
AGATATTCTAATTCAAGTATGGGATACGGGTCCTGGAATAGAATCTGACACATTAGCTCATATATTTAATGAATTTAACGCGCACAATACCATTCCGCACAAAACAAGCAGCGGCATAAATCTCGGTCTTTACATAGTGTGGAATCTCAGCATTCTGCTTGGTCTGGAGGTTGCTGTCTCCACGCGTCACGGTCGCGGATCCGTGTTTACCATTAAAATTCCCTGCGAGTAATTGGCGTATATGAGTATAGTTCAGCACTACTAATGGCATTATTGCGTCAACGCCTTTTCGCTATCCATCCCCGTAAAAAGCTCGGTCTAAAAATAGACGCGAAACGTTGTCATGAGACTTCCAGCTTCGCTCAAACTCCCGCGTTCCGAACGGCCGCCGCCAAGGTTATCTCCAACAGTCAGACCGACCGTCAGCTTCGGAGAAACGAAGTACGCGGCTTCGAGTTGAAGAAAGGAGCTGGCATCTTCCAGGCTGGTCTCGACGATGGCTGTCAGATTCAGGTCGGGAACCAGGGCGTCCTCCCACAGTGCGCGCACAAATCCGGTGTGTTGGCTGACCGGTTGTTGAGTGTCCTCGGCATACTGGCGAATTTGCCAGAGCGGCCCGCGGGCCGACGGCTGGCGTCCGGCATCGAACCAGCGCTTCCAATCGGCGCCGGAAAAGCCGGCCTGATTGAAATGATACTCGACGTGGGTGGTGATCTTGGGTTCGGTCGCATAGGAAAATCCGATCGCGGCCTGAGTTTGAAGGCGACCCCGGGTGTCGATGCCGAGGGGAAAAGGGGCCATCCAGGGAACGAGGCCCCGTTGTCGCGCATCGGTCAGGGCCTCGCTGATCAGGTTCGGCCGAAAGCCGCCGCTGGCCTCGCCGTAGAGAACGACCGCGTCACCCAGACCGCGGGTGAGGTTGATCCCGATCTGGGAGCGGTCCGCCTCGTGATAGTAAAGGACCTCCGGAGAAAAATCCTGGGCAAGGGTGGCCGAGCCACGCAGCAACACCCGGTCATTGCGGTTGGTGCGATCGAACCCGAGGCCATCCACCGCTCCGCCGCTCCACCAACGGCCGGGCCGGTGATCGACAACCGGCGCCCAGATCGCCGCGGCCGCCGCAGTCTCCCCGACAACCTGGCTGCGCATCATCAAGGTGCCCAGTCGGTTGTCCCGGAGCACGCCGGGGTCTTCCGAAACCCGCAAGGTGACGGCGTTGGTCTTGAAATAGTCGGTGGGATTGAAGCCGAGCGCGACACCTTGCTTGACGTTGATCCGGCCGGCGTCGACGAACCACGGGCCCCCCGCGGTCCAGGTCAGATAGGCTTCTTTCAGATCGTTGGCCAGGTCGTTCCGGCTGGTGAAGGCGCGCCCGCTTTCGCCCAGAACCGAGAAGCGGTCGGCAAGCGTAGCCGTCACCCCGTCCCCCAGCGCCATCTCCGTCCGCAGGTCCAGGCTCAGGCGGTTGGAGAAATCGGACGGGTTGGTGTTGGGAACCGGCACCACGAGACGGCTTCGCCAGAACCCGGCTTGCGGCGCGCTCTCGACCAACAGTTGGGGCGGGGACTGGGTCACCACGGCCGGCGACGGCGGCGCGGCGCTGTTGACGGCGTCGGGGATGCGGTCGAGATCGTTGTCTTCGTTGGCCGCCCAAGCGGCAACCGGAACGGTGGCCAGCCCCAGGGCCAGTGCCGCCACGGCCGGCCCCGGTCTCCGGCCCTGCCGGCGGTTACTCGCCCCGAAAGCGCGGCAGGTAGTCCCGGCTGAACCAGGCATCGGGAATCTCCCGTGATTGGTAATCCGAAAAGCTCATCTTGGTGACGAGGCTGGGATCGATCCCGTCGATGATGATGGTCTCGGTCGGGCGCAACCGTCCCAACTGCAGGTCCGGCCGTCGATAATAGGCCGTCTTGAGCAGGCGGCCGCTGTCGGAATAGAACTTACCTTTGACCGGAAAGTCGGTCTCCCGATCGACCCAATATTCGATTTTGAAATAGGTTACGCTATCGTCGGTGGCATTAAGCGAGAGCCGCCAGCACGGGCGGCTCTCGCGATCGGCGTCGGTGATGGTCTCCTCGCCCTCCAGCGTCGCGCGGTAGTCGAGCGCCAGATTGACCGTAACCACGTCGCCGTTCGAGGCTTGCCCGAGCAGGCGCTGTTGCGGCGACAGACGGACGCTGGCCTTGGATGCGGGATCATGGAACCACATCAGGTTCCCGGTCTTGAGCATCACCTTGTCCTGATCGCGCGGCGGCGCCATCCAGCGGACCAAGGTGCGGTATTGGCCTCCGGCTTTCTCTTTCCGGGAATAAACGAGCAGGGTCACCGCGTCCTTGGGTCGGCCGGAATGGTATTCGGTCAGGACATTGATCAACCGGAACGGAACCTCGGGATTTCGCACCGCATCGGAGCCTGTTGCGAAATTCCAAATTGACCCAAACTGGCCTGGTGCCGCAGGCTAGAAAGAGGAAAAATAGCCTCCTATTTGGCCATTTTCCGGGCGTTTTCCGCCTTCCGGACAGAGTCCCGGTGTAGTTTCCGGAGATTATGGACAGCGGCTTGGAGTTTCCACTCGCCGCGGCAGGGTTCGAGACCTCGCATGGAGAAGTGGTCGGCGCTCTGGCCGCCTTTCATCTGGCCGAACACCGGTTCGACGGTCTGGCCGCGCAGGCGGTAGAGCTTGCGACCGCGTTTGGTGGCCAGCTTGCGATCCATGCGCTCGCGGGCGGTCATATTCTTGGGCTTGCGACCGCGGGGCGGTTTGGCGGCGCGTTGGGCGGCCCGCTGCTTGTGATCCTTTTTGGTCGCGATCAGCAGTTCGCGGTCCTCGGTCTCGGTCGCGAGGTTGGCCTCGGAACAATAGCCCGCGTCGGCCAGCGACGCCCCGAGGGTGGTGTCCTCGCCCATCACCGTCTCGACCACGGCCTGCGCCTGGTTGAGCATCGGCTCCAACTGATGGATATCGTTGGCCTGGGTCGTCACGTCGGCGGCCAGGATGATCTGGTTTTCGGTCACCACCGCCTGGGCGTTGTAGCCCTGGACGAAGCCGCGCCGGGTCTTCATCATCTCGCTGTCGGGATCGGTGACGTTGGCCACCGTGTCGGGATCGACGGTGGCGTCGGCGGGCTTGGGTTTGCGGCCGCGCTTGCGGCGGCCGGTCGCCTGCTCTTCGGCGGCGCGGGCCTCGATCTTATCCTGCTGGCGAGCCGCCACCGCTGCCGCCTTGGCCTCAAGCTTTTTCTTGCACTCCATCAAGCGTGCCTTGCGGTCGTTGGCCTTAACCAAAGCCTTGGGTAGTTCATCCCCGCGCTGGGCACCGAACAGGCTGTCTTCCTTGGCGTCAACGGCGGCGGCCTCCGTCAGCATTGCGGCGACTTCTTCTTCGATGGTCTTGGCTGTGCGATTAGCCTCCAACGAAGCATTGGCCTTGATCTTCGTGCCATCCAGCGCTACCACGCCGAGCTTCACCAGCCCGGCGTCACGGCACAGCTTCAGCACTTCCACGAACAGCGTTTCCATGTCGCCGACATGGCGCTTGCGGAAGCGCGCGATGACCGTGTGGTCCGGAATCTGGTCGCCGACGATGAACCGGAACCCCGCATCCCGCCAGCACAACCGCTCGATGCCCCGGCTCGACCGCACGCCGATGCTGTAAGCGTAAATCAGCAATGAAAGAAGCAGGCGGGGCTCAAACGGCGCATTGCCCGCCTTGCCGACCTTGTATTCCTTCCGGAAAGCCGACAGGTCCATCAAGGATACGGCATCAACGATCAGGTGGACGATGTCGCCTTCCGGCAGCCAATCCATCATATCGACGGGCAGTAGCGCCCTCTGCCGACGATCAGGTTCCCGGAAATACTTTGACATGACCGATCACCTCCGCGCAATGACGAAAGAGAATCACATCTAGTCTTGTCGGTCAACAGCAAAAACTCGGGGCCTCGCGCCATGCCAAAATCATCCGACCATAGTCCCATACAATTTTAGGCAAATCCGATTCTGCAACAGGCTCATCAGCGAGGTTAATTCGCTTCTGCCGGATGTGCGACTCATAGGTGTCCGGCCGGCTATGCGTACGGCGAGGCATGGCATGCACCGCCGCCACCGACCAGTATGTCCAGACCAAACGAGACCTCGTTGAGCGTATCACTTTGCGTGCCCGCCCCCCCCCTGCGCCACACCTACTGCCACTTGGCTGGGGTCTATGCCGGCGCCGACCTCATGGCGCTCCTCGATACCGGCGCCTGCCGCGACCAGCCCATCAGGCAGGTCTTGAACACCCGGAACGAAGCCGAGTCGGACATACGCTGTCTGACGATCTCAAGTGCCGTCCCGCGCGCGGGCGATCTCGACCCTCCGCAGGGACGGTCCTCACAAATATCCCTGAAGCGCTCTTGAATTTGGGAGTATGGCCGGATATCCTCAAGAAATACGGGGCTGTCGGTGACAGAGCGTTGGGAAGCGCGGGGGAGGGTGATCAAGGATCGGGTCGCTGTTGGTGCCGATCCTCGAGGTCACTTGGCAATATCAAACTGTTTCCAGTGGAACAGCTAATGCACAATATCCACTTCAGCCGACGACGGCGTGACCTATTATAATGGCTAAAACGGAATTTGAAGGTGCTGTGGTTGAAGCTCTCAGCTATATCACAGAACTGAAAAGGTAGTGCGGCAATATGTCGGAGAATTTGGCGCTATAGTACTGGTTGCGGCCCATAGGCTGGATTGAATGTAACGGAGTTGATGGCAGTATCATGGATATTAAGAACATTATTGCGATAGTTCACCCGGCTGGCTGGCCGTTTGTTTGCGTGTTTGCAATCGTTGGGCTGGTATTGACGGGGCTGCTCGGAGCAGCCGGCGGCGCACTGGGTATTGTTCTCTTGGCGTGGTGCGTGTATTTCTTTCGCGATCCGGTGCGGGTCACGCCGACCCGCGAGGGGTTGATTGTCAGCCCTGCGGATGGACGGGTCGTCGCCGTCGCCAGCGTGACGCCGGATGCGGATTTGGGGTTGGGGGTAGAACAACGGATGCGGATAAGCATCTTCCTCAACGTTTTCGATGTGCACGTGAACCGCGTCCCCGTAAATGGCATAGTTGTTCACAAACACTATAGGCCTGGAAAATTTGTCAACGCTTCGCTCGACAAGGCGAGCGTTGACAATGAACGTGCCGCTTTGACCGTGCAGATTGCGGGTGATTACCCCTATGCGGGTCGCAAAATCGGCGTCGTGCAGATTGCCGGTTTGATTGCGCGACGCATTATTTGCAATGCCGATATCGGCCAGAGTTTCAAGGCGGGCGAGCGTTACGGCTTGATCCGCTTCGGAAGCCGGACGGACGTTTATCTGCCGCCGGATTTGCAGCCGCTGGTCGTCGTTGGGCAACGCATGATCGGCGGCGAGACGGTTCTGGCAGACTGTCTGTCCAACGAGCCACAGCGACAGGGCGAGGCGCGGTAGGAAATGGTGGAAGACACCGATAAAAAAATGATGGCTGCGAAGCTCAAAAATATACCAATTACGCGGCTGCTGCCAAATATTCTGACGATATTGGCTTTATGTACCGGCCTGACAGCGATGCGTTTTGCATTTATGGGGAATTGGTCGAATGCGGCTCTGGCTATTGCCATCGCCAGTGTGTTCGACATTCTGGATGGGCGCGTGGCACGGTTGCTTGGCGTCACCAGCAAATTTGGGGCAGAGCTCGACAGTCTGGCTGATCTCATTAACTTCGGCGTGGCGCCTTCCTTGGTGCTTTATCTATGGGCATTGCAAGGAACAGGCAGCCTCGGCTGGATCGGTGTTCTGGTCTATGTCGTTTGCACCGCGACGCGGTTGGCGCGTTTCAACACGATGCTCGAGGATTACGTCGCCCCTGTCTGGACTAAACGCTATTTTACCGGCGTGCCGTCACCGGCGGGTGCCGGCATCGCGCTTTTGCCTTTGTTTCTCGTAATTGAATTCGGCCCCGATTATCAGATACCTCCGCTGGTGCTGGCGTTCTGGCTGATCATGGTCGGCGTACTGATGGTCACGCGGTTGCCGACCTTGTCGATCAAGGGCCACAGTATCGCCCCGATCTGGGTCGCGCCCATCATGGCGGGGGCGTGTTTGCTGGTTGCGGCGTTGATCACCGATCCCTTTTTGTCTTTGTCGGTGCTTACGATCGCTTACATCCTCAGCCTTCCCTATGGCTGGTATTGTTATCGGCGGCAGGAAAGATTGGAAAGCCTGCGATGATGGACCGCAGGTGACGGGGTGAACTGGCAGGACTTCTTGCTGCGACTGCAGAGGCGCTTGCGCTCGGCTCCCTGATCGGGCCGAGCGGCAAGGGCGCGGCCACACGGCCGGGCTTCAGACCACGGCCCTGGCGCCAGGGGGGCCGGTCGAGACCGTCATCACCGCCACCGAGGCGGCGCTGATCGTCCACGCCGATGTGCCCGAAATGCCGGTGCTGCAGGCGATCTCGACCATTCACAACCTTTGCGACCTGACCCTCGGCCTAGGCAAGGTCGTCCACGACTATCTGTAACCATGATGCTAGAGCGCTTTCCGATCCAAACGAATCGCCTGCCGCAAGGGGATTCCCATATTTGGTTGGATGAGGGGGAATCAGCCCCAGGGACTGATGACGGGGGTTATGATGGCAGTGCGTATTCGGTGAGTCCGAGCTGTGTGGTGAAACTAAGAGTCCGTTGGGAAAGCCGGCCCCAGTATAGGTTTACGGCTTCCGCAATTGATGTAGAATGTCTTCACGCCCAGAACGGTTGAATGAGGCCCCCGTGGTGTGGGCCACCGGATTGAGGCAGTCTCGACTGAGAGCGTGCCCGTAGTTCCGTGACGCGTCCTGTGGCGCGCGCGACGGCGCCGTGTTAGAATCGGGGGGTTGCCGTCCGTTGTCGTGCAACCGAAGGGAGGCGGTCATGACCACGCTGATCAATGCCGCAGGCCGGCCGGTGCTGAATCTCCCGTCCGTCGCCAAGGCCAAGGCCGCCCCGGCCGGCATCCCGTCCGTGCCGCCCCTGGCCGCGCCTTCGGCAGCAGGGGCGCTGCCGTCCGCTCAGCTGACAGCGTTCGCAAGCAACGGCGGCCCCCATGCCGCCGACGCTCTCGCGCAGGCCGCCAAGCAATCCCGCAGCGAGCGCTCGGGCCATGCGTTGGAGCGCCTGCGGCAACTCGTCAACCAAGCCAAGCTGATGCGCCAGCTCATGGTCGGTGGCGACCCCAAGGTCACGGCCCGCCTGGCCCGGGACATAGCCAAGCAGATCGCCGACGCTGCCAAGGACTATGCCGCCAACGCCGAGCCTGCCGCCGCCGCCTCGGAGGCGTCGGGAGTGGTCTCGGGCGCGCAGGCCGACCCCGCCGTCGCCGAGGCCACTGGGACCGCCCAGGCTGCTACGGGCGACGCCGCTGCCGCCGAAGCGGCCGTGCCGAAGGACCGGGAGGCTTCCGCCCCGGCCGGTGGAACCGAGGCTGCCGACACGCCCGCCGATGAGGCGGGGACGGAGGCATCCGTCGCTGCCGATGGACGGCCACCGGCCGGACAGGCCGACAAGGACGTCACGGATCGGGATGCGGGCGCGGCGGCGATGGACGGCAAGGCTGCCGCAGTGGCCAACACTCCACCGCAGCCTGCGGCAGCGGATACGCGCGCGGACGGGAAGGATGCCGCGAAGCCCGATGCCGTCACCCTCAACGCGGAGAAGGGCACGGCCCTATACAATCGCCTCGGCGGCGCGGACACGGGGCGGGCCCGCATCATTGCCAAGGAGCGAGAACTGTTCCAGGAGGTCAACCTCACCCTGACCGCGTTGCGGTCCATTGCCGAGCGGGCGAGGCATCGGACCGAGCCGCACGACGGTACGGCCAAGGACTTCGAGCAGGCCGAGGCCGAGGTCGAGAAGGCCGAGGGCACGATCGGGCAGCACGGCGAGGGTCAGCCGGACGGCATCCCCGGGGATGCCGCCGACGACCGGTCGGGGACCGGCGGACCGTCCATCAGCGTCCTGGCCTGACCTCCTCCCGGAGGTCCGGTCGATTCTTGCCCGAAACCGCGGGTGCCGACCATCAAATGATGGGATTGGAGCCGATTTCTTAGCCTCGCAGGGCTGTCAAGAAGTTCGAACAGTTCCTCCTGGGTACCCCAGGCTCGAAGCAGATCCGCTGCGCCCCACGAGTTTCCCGGGCGCGCCACCGGCCAGTCCGGCATTGAGGCCGAGGGCTTCATGTCCGAACAGTTCGCGGAGGTGGCTGCAGCGCTCGCGAAGCCGAAGAAGACCTCATCGAACTCGCACACGGCCGCCCTCGCAGGACCCGTAAGCGCGACAGCCCCTAAGCCAGAACCACACTCGTTCCGGCTCCCAGCCTCCGGTTCTTGATCATCAACCGCGCAGCGTTCCGAGCCATGACGCAACTACTCCAGGGTGATTCTCTGCATCATCTTAATGTTATAGTAACGCTCGTCGGTCAGAGAGTTTGGAATCTTGCCGGCCTGAAAGGCCTCCACCAGCCCTCGTACGGCATCCTCGATGCTGCGCCGTGCCGTATAACCAAGCTCTCGGGAGATCTTGTCCGATGACACGTGATAAGAACGGTTGTCGTCAGTTGGAGTTGTAACGATGTCAACCGTCTTACCGGTCATCCCTTTGACCGTCCGCTGAACCATGTTAGCAATTTCGGCAATCGTGAAGTTCTCATACCCGGCATTGAATGTCTTGCCATCGATCTTGCTTCCGTCAATCTCCAACAACATGAGGTAAACATCGACCATGTCGTCGACGTGGATGTTCGGGCGCTTCTGATCACCGCCGAAAACCGTAATTACGCCGTTGTTGATAGCAAGATTAGTTAGAATGTTCACCGTCAGATCAAGTCGCAAGCGCTTGGCATAGCCGCAGACCGTCGAAGGGCGGATAATGCAGGTCGTAAATCCTGGGGCCTTTTCCTCAGCCAGAACCTCCTCGCACATCGCCTTATATTTTGAATAATCGGTCAACGGCAGCAGCGGGAGGTCCTCGGTGACGTTGGGTTCCTCTTTGATCCCGTAAACCGACGAGGAGGAGGCGTAAATGAAGCGTTTAACCCCGACCTTTTTCGCCGCGTGGACCAATGGGCGAAAGGCATCGAAGTTAATCGACCTGCCGAGAGTCGGATTGAGCTCGAAGGACGGGTCATTGGAGATACATGCCAGATGGATGACCGCGTCACACCCCTCGATCGCTTTGGCGACCATATCGCCATCCCGGATGTCGCCTTTGGTCTCGTACAAGTTAGGATTGCTTCTGACGGAATCAAAAACATCTTCGCCGTAAATGTAAAGGTCAAGGACACTGACCTCATAGCCCTTTTCAAGCAAACGCGGGACCAGGGCCGAGCCAACGTAACCTGCACCACCCGTCACTAAAACACGTTTAAAACGCAGCGCCATCGCAAACCTCCCCTGGGGTTGACAAACCTAACCACGACATCATAGTAAAACTTACTTGAGAAGTGCGGTTACGTATTTAGTCAGTCCGGCCCGATCTATGGAAGACCGGTGACCAACGACTTTCACTTTCATCGCGCCGACCGCATTGCCAATGAAAGCAACCACTTCAAGCGAAACACCTTTGGCGACCATCGGCGACGTGATCGCGAGAAAGGCATCCCCAGCGCCCATGGTATCGACCACAGTACTTGTAAAAGCTGGCGCCCAATAGGTTCCGTTTTCGCGGTCAAAGGCAATACAGCCGTTCTTGCCATGGGTTACCATCAGTCGTTGGCAGTCAATCTTCTTGAGGAGCCCGTCTTTGATCAGAACATCCAGAGCTCTGCGCCGATCCGACATCGCCAGACGCGCTTCAGGAGCGTCGATACAGACGTAATCGGCGCGCGGGTACTTGGTAATCAGGTTGTAGCCATGATTGGCACTGTTGGTCTGGGCATTGAGGGCAAGGAATGGCGAGCGCGAGCAGAGGATCGGCACGGTCGATTCAGCGATCGCGCCATGGCCGAAGTCGGCGACAATAACAACGTCCGCGGTCGGCAGGCGATCGGCAAGATAGGCGTCGACTTCAGCCTGAATATCCTCTTCCATCGGCCGGTCGTTGATAAAACTGATTTCAAATAACTTGCGCGTATAAGTCGGGTCAACCATTCTGCGTTTCAAAGTGGTCGGCGCATCGTCCCTATAGAACGGCTTCAGATGGACATTGGGGCGAAGGTTGGTCCGGATCAGTTCTTCCTGCGAATCCTGGGAGCCAAGGACGGTCACGATCTCAACCTCGGCAACGAAATCGGCAACAAGATTAGCGGCTGCAATGACGCCACCGCAGAATATTTCAGATTCAATATGCCGGGTGGCGATTATGTTTTCCTTGCTGGGTTTGCCCAGTGGTTCGACGTACTGGGATTCATCAATGATCTTGTCACCGACGAAGACGACCTTGCAGTTTCGAATCGACTCTATCGCACCGAGGACCCGATCCAGCATGTCGGTATCGTGGTAGGACGACAGATACTCCTGGGCCTGACGCGGATAGATGTCAAAGTGTCGATTGAGAAGCGACGACGAACTAAAAGTGAGGTCGTGGGTGAAGGCGATATGCCCTCCATAGCGCTCGACCATCATTTGTTCCGTGACAATCCGCCCGGTGACGTCTTTTTCCGCGTTTTGGTATTCCGCACCTTTGACGTAGACGCTCGGCTTGATCAATTCAATGACGTATTCGGCACCGGGGTGGTGTGAAATACCGACAAAATCGACCACATCAAAGCCAGCCAACATCTCAGCCCGAAACTGTTCGTTAAAAACCGGCCGCCCCGGCCCCTTGTTGACCATGTGATCACCTGAGATGGTGACAATCAGCATATCCCCTTCGCCGCGAGCCGACTTGAGATGTCGCAAATGGCCAAGATGAACAAGGTCAAAAACACCGTGACACAAGGCAACACGAATGCCCTTTGCGCGAGCCGTTTCAGCGATAACAGCTAGCTCGTCCAGCGCCTTGATCTTGGACTCGGCGGAATTCAGATTATCGCCCATCGATTCAATGCCCCTTTTTCGATTTCATCCCCGAAGTCTAGCGGAGGTATTTAAACCAATCTGCAGTAGCCTCGCGGATACTATCAGGGGTCCACACCGGGGCTTCGCGCCAGTACTCGATGTTTTCAAGCATCTTCGCCACACCCACTTCAATCGGAACTTTGGGTGTCCAGCCCAGGTCACGCTGGATGCGGCTCGTATCCGCCCATGTGCAATCCGGTTCGCCCGGGCGCTTGGGAATATAAATCGTTTCCTTGGCGCCGAGCAGACGAACAATCTCGTTAACCGTGACCGGACGCGAGGTCCCGACATTGTAGATTTCGCCGCAAACCGAACTCGAGGCCGCCGTGATCAGCGCATCGGCTGCGTCGGAGACATAGGTGAAGTCGCGAGACTGCTCGCCGTTCCCGACGATGGTCAGCGGCTTGCCGGCCAGCAGTTGCGCAAGAAACACGCCGAACACAGCACCGTAGGCGCCGCTCGTCCGCGCCCTGGGGCCATAGATATTAAAGAAGCGTACCGAAACCGCCGGCAGCCCATAAATTTTCGCCCAGTGCATCACCACGTTTTCGCCGAGCCATTTGGTCAGCGCGTAGGGGTAGCGCGCGTCCGGGCGCGTGTCCTCGGGAGTCGGATAGACCTCGGGGATACCATAGCACGACGAGGACGCCACATAGACAAACCGCCGGACCTGGTGGGCCCTGGCAGCTTCGCAGACGGCATAGGTGCCATCGACATTGGAGCGGAAATAGGCATCGGGCTTCTGGATGGACGGAACGATATCCGCCATCGCCGCCAGGTGGAAGACGCGATCGACGCCCTCGGTAACCGCCAGCATGTGCTTCTGGTCCGCGACATCCCCCTCAATCACCTCAAGCGCCCGGTTGCCGCGCTGGTGTTCGAGGTTACGTGGGTGGCCGCTGGCAAAATTGTCGACCACGCGCACCTTACGTCCCTGGCGGAGCAACTCATCGACCAGATGGCTGCCGATGAAGCCGGCTCCGCCGGTTACCAGATCCCACTCCATGCCTCAAACCTCCCGTGTGTCCGCGGACGGGACAAGTGATAGCGGAATTCCGTTGTCCGTCACAAGGGGCATTGCGGACAGTGCCGCGAACCCGTTCGCGTCTTGGCTCGCAAGAGGGCTTCGAAGGCCAAATACGTCACCCGGACGACCGGAACTTCGACAAGATCGCGGCACAGGACGCCGACCACGCGGACAAACCCGCGGGCAGAAAGAAGAACGACTTCAGCTTGGTCGCAAAGCGACAGCTCTGTTCTTGCGTCAGGAAAAGACAAGGCCCCTTCTTGGGCAACGACATTCATCCATTGCAAGACGGAGTCGATCAACGGGCCAGTCGTTCCAAAGCTGCTGCGAATGTCTCCCCGCACCGGCGGGGCGGGAACAGACTCACCGTGCGGGGCGAGGCGCCGAGCCGGTTCGCGATCTTACGCGAGACTTTGAACTCATTCTCGCTGCCGACACCGAGGAGGAAGAGGATCGGACCGGCACCGGTGTCCACGGCGTCGAAGCCAATGATGGGCCGGTCGCTGCCAGGAAAAAATCGGCCCTGAATCTCGGCGCGGTCGTCGATGATCAGATCGACGGCATCGCCCAGACCGCAGGAATTGACGACCGTGCAAGACCGCGGCGCGGCACCATAAACAGCAATCCGCCAACCGGCTGTCCGGTAGGCCGCGACCACAGCGGCGAGGGCGCGCTGGTACTCGGCGAGCAAAGCGGCGAAGCGCAGGTAATACGGACGCCCCAGGTTTGCGGAGGTCCAGTCGGCTAAAGCGAAGGGCCGGGGCGGCAGGAACTCGTTTCGTTGCGCGATCATGGCGATGGTGCCGCCGCCAAAAGCGTAGGTGCGCCGATCCAGCACCTCCAGACCCGAGACTTCGAGGAGCCGCTCAACCATGGGAACGGTGAAATAGTTGACGTGTTCCTCCCACAGGATCGACGGGTTGCCCCCCTCGAAACCGGCTTCGACCTGGGGCAGTTCCAGAACGAACAGGCCGCCGGGATTGAGGCCCTCGCGCACGGTGGTCAGAAAGGTTTCAATCTGCTCGACATGTTCCAAAACGTGGCGGGCGACGATAAAATCGAAGCCACCGTCAAAGCGGGTTTTGAAGGCGTCGAGCGTGTCGGGGCCGAAGAAATCAGCCACGATATCCAGCCCGTCGCGGCGTCCCGCCTCGGCGACCGGCCGGTTCGGTTCGATTCCCAGCAGGCGCTCGAACCCGCGGTCCCGCATCGCCTTAAGAAAAAAACCGTCGTTGCAACCGATCTCGAGCGCCGGACCAGGATCACGGCGCGCCACCATGCTGGTCAGCAATTCAGGAACATGGGCAGGCCGCTGGAACGAAGTCGAATAGGCGTCGGCGTCGGAATAGAGCAGTGCGGGGTCGATCGGCTCGACGATCTGGAGCAGTCCGCAACGGGCGCACAGGTGGAAATTCACGGGATAGCGTGGGTCCGGATCATCGGCGCCGCGGCGCAGGCGATGACTGATCGGCAACTTCCCGAAATCGACCAGCGGAAGGACGTCCCGATCCCCACAGACCCGGCATTGAGCGACCATCACATTCCTCTTATCGTGTTTGCCCCGTCCCCGAGCAAGGCGTCAAGGGCCTTCCGGGGCAGAGGGGCGGACAGGCCGGACAGGGCAGTCAACTCGTCCATGGCCAGACTCGTGTATGGGGGGAGGTGCTCGGGCAGAAAGCCGCAGGTCAACGCCGACACGACGCGGACAAGCCCGGCGCGACCGCAGCGTCCGGCAAGATAGGTGGCGGCTTCGCCATAGGAAAGGTCGCTTTCCGCGGAAACCTGGAATATGCCCGACGGCCGGGCCGCGACCAGCGCCATCATCGCCGACACCGCAAGGTCCAGGGAAATCGGCGCCATGGTCATGTCGGAAAAGGCGGTCACCGGTTGACCCGCGCGCAGAGTGTCCAGCCATTGGGCGAACAGGGGGGTCTGGGGGCCGATGACCTTGGTCAGCCGCAAAATGGCGCCCGTCGGCGCCACCGCTTGGAAACCGGTCTCGGCGTCGGCTTTGAAACGCCCATAGGGATCGATCGGATGGCGAGGCGAGTTGGCCGGCATACGCGGCCGCAAGCCATCGAACACCAGACTGGTCGACAAAAGGAGGACGTGAACCCCGGCGGCGGCCAGCCGCCGGGCGAGGGCGACGGTGTTGTCAACGTTGACCCGACGCGCCAGTTCCGGCTGCTCCGCACAGAGTTTGCGCGCCGCCACCGCCGCGCACAGGACCGCCACGTCAACCCCGGAGGAGAGGACAGGTCCCTGTTCGAGGGGTTGGGAGAGGTCGAGGGGCAATGCGGCTCCGTCCCGTCGCGAGGTCGCGACCACGTCCCAGCCCTGGCCGCGCGCACCCGCGGCCAGGGCCGAGCCGAGTTGAGAATCACCGCCGACGATGAGCAGGCGCATGGCAGGGCAAGGGGTCACGTGAAGTAAATGAACCCATAGTCGCCAGTATACCCGGCCTTCTCATAAATCCAGCGCCACCCGGCGATCGAGTGGAAGGACTCGCAGGTAAGCTGCCAATAAAGTAGGTTCATCTTTTCGCGCAGGTCATGGTAAGACTCGACCATAATATACTTCCCGCCGCGACCGACCCGCTGAATCTCCCGAACAGCCCGGTCAACATCGAAGATTTCAAGGTTGTGCAGCGTGCCGAGCGAGACGACAAAATCAAAACTGTCGTTTTCAAACGGCAGGTCAACGGCGTTGCCAGTCGTCAAAAACGGCTTGACCTCTTCCTTGGCGTTCTCGATGCCATAGGCCGAGATATCGATCCCGCGCACCTCGACTCCCGGGACGACCTGAGTGAATTCGTGGAGCAGGTATCCCTTGCCACATCCGACATCGAGAATGCGCTGGCCAGGCTTGATCCCATAGTGCGCGACCATTTTCTCGGCGATCGGCCGCCAGCGCCCGTCGTAGCGGTACCCGCCGTAGCCGTACTGCCGGTCGCCATCCCAATAATCCCGACCGAACTGTTTGGCGATCACGCCGCACTCGGCCTTATCGAAATCGACCACCCGCTGAACATAGTTGCGTTTCGTCGAACTGTGCAGGGTCTGGATGAAGTCAATATGCTCAAGCACGGCGTGTCTCCCTCGTCTTTACTTTTTACTGTAAAAGTCACTGACCACTTCGATCACATAATCCTGTTGCGCGCGAGTAATGTGCTGGTCAACCGGGAAGCTGATGACCAAAGCGGCGTGACGGTCGGTGACCGGGAAATGTCCGGGCGGATAGCCGAGCGGACGAAGGCCCTCCTGCTGGTAGAGCGGGATCGGGTAGTGAACCTTGGCTTCGACGCCGCGATCGAGGCAATATTGATAGAGCGCGTCGCGATCTTTGGCAAAGACCATGTACAGGTGGAACACACGCTTGACGTTCGGCCGCCGCGGCGGCAACCGGATGCCGGAAATCTTGCCCAGACCAGCGTCGTAGTAAGCGCCGTTGGCGATCCGCTTGTTGGTAATGTCGTGAGTCTCGCCGATCAGCCAGTTGCCGACCACGGCCTGCACGCTATCGAGGCGCGAATTGTGTCCAAGAATAGAGATTTCGTCGCGATTCTTCATGCCGTGATTGCGAATCAACCGCAGGCGGGCATCGATCGCGTCGTCATTGGTTACGACCACGCCGCCATCGCCCCAGACATTGAGGTTCTTGAGCGGATGCAATGAAAAGCCGGCGGCCGAGCCCCAGGTCCCGGAGCGCTTGCCGTCATACTCCGAGAGAATGCCCTGGCAGGCATCTTCGACCACCGGCAAGCCATGCTTCTCGGCGATCTTCATCAACTCGGTCATGTTGGTGACTTCGCCGGTCAGTTGAACCGGCATGATCGCCTTGGTCCGGGGCGTGATCGCGGCCTCGACCTGCGCGACATCGATGCAGAAGGAGTCGTCGCAGTCGACCAGCACCGGCCGCGCCCCGGTTTCCGCGATCGCGCCCACCGTGGCGATAAAGGTATTGGCGGCGGTGATCACTTCGTCGCCGTGACCGATTTCCAGCGCCCGCAGCGGCAGTTTCAGCGCGTCGGTACCCGAACCCACACCGATGGCGTGCTTGACGCCAATCAGGTCGGCGAACTTCCGTTCGAACTCGCCCACCACCTTGCCGAGGGTGAAGTCGCCGCTCAGAACCAGTTTCTTCAGCTCCGCGAAGATCGGCTCGGGATCGGCGAACTGCTGGGCCAAGTAGGAATATCGAACTTTGAACATGGTCGATTCTGGCTCCTGAAAATTCTGAACGGAAAAGAGTGGCGTAGCTTGTCGGGCCAAACCGACCCCCATCAAGGTCCTTTGATAACCAAACCCCGGCCAATCGGCAACTCCCGCAGGTGCGGAGCTTTATTCGCAAAATGCGTTCTGCCCGGATCGGCATGATCTGTCTTCGCCATCGGCGCCGCCGTCCCGATCCCGCGCGCGTTGCCGTCCGCGGCAGACGGAGACCCGGCGGGAAACGGGAAAAACTGGCCGAGAGCCACGGAGTCGTCAGCGATCACACGAAAAACTCCCGAATCGTGGCGCTGACATATGCGATGTCGTCCTCGGTCAGATACTGGTTGACCGGCAGCGACAGTATCCGTGCCGCCTGGGTCTCGACCACCGGGAAGGCGCCCTTGCCATAGCCAAGGGAGGCGGCAGCCGGCTGAAGGTGGATCGGCACCGGATAATGGATGGCCGAGCCGATTCCGTGAGCGGTCAGGTGCGCCTGAAGGTCATCCCGGCGGTCGACTTGAACGACGAAGGTGTGGAAGGTGTTGTATTCGATGGTCCGGCATGGCGGCATGAAGACCGGGGTATCCGCCAGCAGGCGGTGGTAGAGAGCCGCGTTGGCGCGCCGACGCTCGAGCACCGGCCCCAACCGACGCAGCCGCAGCCGAAGAATTTCAGCCTGAATCGTATCAAGGCGGGAGACGCCGCCCCAAATCTCGACCCGGTTGCGGTCAATCAGGCCATGATTGCGCAAGAGCCGCACGGTACCGGCGACCTTGTCATCATCGGTGACCAACAGTCCGGCATCCCCCGCGGCATTAAGGTTCTTCAGCGGATGGGCGGAAAAACAGCCGACATGACCGAAGGTCCCGCTAAGCCTGCCGTCATAGCGGGAACCAAAGGACTGGGCGGCATCCTCGACCACCGCCAGACCATGGCGCTCGGCGAGCGCCTTCAGCGGCGCCATGTCGGCGATGCGGCCGGTCAGGTGGACAGGCATAATCGCCCGGGTCCGGCTGGTCACTGCGGCGGCCACGGCCTGGGGATCGATGTTCTGGTCGGGGAGAACATCGACGAACACCGGGGTGGCCCCGGCGGCGACCACCGCTGCGGTCGAAGCGACGAACGAGTTGGGCGGCGTGATCACCTCGTCGCCGGGGCCGATGCCCAGGGCCTTCATGCCGAGGATCAAGGCGTCGGTCCCCGAATTGAGGGCGACGACATGCCTGGCTCCCAGCCACCGGGCCGCCTCGGCTTCCAACAGTTCGATCGCGGCGCCGCCGACGAACTCGCCCTTCGCAAAGGCGGCTTCGATCAAAGGCAAAAGTTCGGACCGTTCCTCGGCAAACTGAGCCGAGAAATTGACGAAAGGGACGCTACGTGAACCGGACGCGGGGTGACTCATGGATGATCCCGTGAAAAACACGATTTCGTTCAGTGCCGAACCAGCGACTCTCGAACCGTCCGGACGATTCCGGGGGCATCCAGGCCATAAAGCCTGAACAGATCCTGCTGGGACCCATATTTATGGGTGAACACGTCGGGAATGCCTAACCGGACCACCGGCGGCAAGACGAAGCCCCGGACTGCGGTCAGCGCCTCCAGCACCGCCGCCCCGACACCGCCTGGGAGGGTGTGCTCCTCGACCGTGACCAGCAGGCGGACGTCGCGTCCCAGCCTGACCAGGGTTTCGGTGTCCAGGGGCTTGATCGTGTGCAGGTTGACGACGCCGCACGCAATCCCTTCCGCGGCCAGCGTGTCAGCCGCCTGAAGAGCGGGCTGCACGGTGATGCCCGAAGCCACGATCAGCACCTCGCCCGGCGGCCGCTTGATAATCGCCTTGCCGATCTCGAAGCCGTCGGCCTCGGCCGAGACCACCGGATCGCCCCCCTTTCCGAGGCGGATATAGATCGGCCCAGGCCAGTCCGCCGTCTGGAGCATGAACCGCCCCATTTCGTCGGCGTCAGCCGGGCATACGACGGCCATGTTGGGGAGCGACCGCATGATCCCGATGTCTTCGATCGCGGTATGAGTCGGGCCGAGCGGGGCATAGACCAAGCCGCCGCCATTGCCGATCAGGCGGACCGGAAGATTGTGCAGGCACACATCGACCGCCACCTGTTCGAAACAGCGGCGCGTGAGGAACGTGGCGATGGTGTTGACGTAAGGCACGAACCCTTCGATCGCCAGGCCCGCCGACAGACCGACGACGTTGGCCTCCGAAATGCCTTCGATGAAGAAACGCTCGGGAAATTCCCGGCGCATGGCATCCAGAGTCCCAGCGCCGGGATCAGAACCGACGTACAGAATCCGGTCGTCCTTGCGGGCAAGCGCGTGGACCTTGTCAAAGCAAATGCGACGCATCAGAAATCACCCAGGGCAGCCCGAATGGCCGTAAGTTCGTTGTCTTTAAGCTTGTTCTTGTGGTGCCAGTCGGCATTGTTTTCGGCCATCGGCACGCCTTTTCCCTTTACGGTATGGCAAATCAAGGCACTGGGACGCCCGCTTTCAAAAGGTGCCCCCGATAGGGCCTCACGCAGGGCGGAGACGTTGTGACCGTCGACCTCGCGAACGGCAAAACCGAAACTCCGCCATTTGTCGGCGAGCGGTTCCATATCTAGAACGACGGAAGTCGGCCCATAGGATTGCATCTTGTTGTAGTCGATCACCGCGGTAAGGCTGTCAACCCGATGCTTGCTGGCCGCCATCGCGGCCTCCCACACAGAGCCTTCATTGAGTTCGCCGTCTCCCATCACGACGAACACCCGCCAGGATTTCCGCTTCAGCCGCGCCGCCAGCGCGAGACCCAGCCCGATCGACAGGCCATGGCCCAGGGCGCCGGTCGAGGCCTCGACTCCCGGGATCGAGCCGTATTCAGGATGCCCCCCCAGAATACTGTCGAAAGCACAGAAGGTGTCGAGAACCGATGGCGGGAAAAAACCTTTGTCGGCCAACAGGGCGTATAGCGCGAGGCAGCCATGGCCCTTGCTGAGGATCAGACGGTCCCGGTCGGCCCAGGAAGGGTCATCCGGGCGGATGCGCAGGATATCGTCATAGAAAACACGCAAAATCTCGATCAGCGACATCGCCGGCCCCAGATGACCGCGCCCCGCCTTGACCAGCGCCCGGACCACCATCCGCCGCAGCATCAGCGAACGGTCATCAAGCTCTGATGAACATTCCGGACAGACGGCTCGCAACAATGTGTTTCCCGAAGTCATGCACAATACCTAAGCTGCCCAGATTGACGATTCTAAGCGGGCTTCTGGCCTCGTGCCGATCAGCCGACACATGACGACCGACACTGCCAGACAGAATAAACAACCCGCTGGCAGTGGACGCTATCCCAAGCCCCTTTCTGCTTCAACCAAAATTTCCCGGCCAAAATTTCCCGGCGGTATCGGGACGAAGGCGTGCTCAAGGAGCTGAAACCACGCCACTGGCCGATGCGAGGACGGAGGCGCGTAGGTTGTAAACTTCCCGCAACCTAACATACAAAAGGTCATGGGCCCGATCCAAAATAGCGGCGCATTCGGCTGGCGACCGCACGTCATCCGGACTTATATCGTTAATTGCGCCAGTAACCTGATAGCCACTCCAGGCTATGAACTTCTCAAGAAAATACTCAAGCGGATAAACGTCATCCATGGCAAGTTGAGAAAAATTAAGCCGTCCCAGGAGCCAGCGCATCTTGGTCTGGCGGTTTTGTGGCAAGCGGGAGAATTCGATGCGATGGGCATTGAGGTGAGCCGATGGCGGGACGAAGTCCTCGCAGCCTGTTGCCAGAAGGGAAATCAGGCGCCGCGTTTGCTCGTCGTTGATCGTTTCAGTTGACATCTCGACGACACGCTCAAAGAGAGGTTTCGCCTCGTCAATAAGTTGATGCGTCTTATCATAATACCAGCCGAATTTACCTTTCAGGTCCAGAGCATCCCACTCTTCCCGGGACATTTCTCCGAAGTGAAACGCCGCCATCCGCTTGGATTCGATGTTCGGTGAGGGCGAATAGTAGCCATAGGCCTGCGGCGATAGCTCACAGTCCCGGATCAGGCTTTCAATGCACGCGGCACGGTCATCGCGGCGGACATGCACAAGGACCATCTTGCCTTTGTGCGCCTGGGCAAAGCTCTCCAGGATCGCGGCATAACCATTGCCGACAACGGCGGCATGCGGACACTCCGAGATCATTTTGCGGATCCGCTCCTGGTGCGAGGGATCGCCAGTCTCCGCATAGCTGCAAAACTCGTTGTAAAATTCTCGTGCGCAATATTCATGCATAGCGGTTGCGCCGCGACCTTCCCGGTCATAGACGTTCCTGAACATATCAAAGATCGACAGCGTTCCATCACGACCGGTCCCGACAGCCAGGATCGGCAGCAATTTCCGCTTGGACGAAGCCTTGGCCCGCTTTAATTTTTTATCCGCTGTTGAGGCATTCGGAGGGGGGGGGGCGGGAAAGAGCAGGCTGAACACATTGGCGGCGTCATTCTCGACCAACCGGTTCGTCGTCTCCCGGCGAATGGCCTCGAGAATATCACGACCTTGTTCGCCCGTGGCCGCCAAGGTCCGTAAGCCGTCGAGCAGTTCGCGACTCCGCGTTTCCACGGTTGACAGGGTGTCGGGAACCGCCGCCAACTGCTCGAATGCGGTCTGCGTTTGCCCGGCTTTGGCATCGATGTCCCGAACCGTGTCGGTCAACTCGCGGGTCTGTGCTTCCAAGATCGAGAGGGAGTCGGGGACCGCCTCCAGTTGCGCCAAGGCCGTTCGCAATTGCCCGACCTTGGTGTCCAGCCCTTGTACGCCTTCGATCACTTCGCGGCTTCGGGCCTCGACCGCCGACACCGGAGCGTCGGCCATTCCGTCAATTCGGCGCGTCAGGTCGAGTAGTTCGACCAGCGTGTCGGTCATCCCTTCCAACTGTTCTAGCGACGTTGTCGTCCGGGCGGCGGCCTTGGTGTCGATTCCCCGGATTTCGTCAGCGAGGGCGCGACCTTGAGCGTCCAGCGCCGCGAGCGCCACGGGGACCCCCTCCAGTCGTTCCAACGCGCTTGCCGTTAGGCCGACCTTGGAGTCGACCGTCTGCAGCCCTTCGGCCAACTCACGGGCTTGCCGCTCCAGAACCGATCCGGAGACATCGGTCAGGCCGTCGATCCGGCGGGCCAGATTAAGAATTTCCGCCAGGGTACTGGGAACATGCTCCAACTGGTCGGTCTGCCCGGCAATCCAGGACACCTGTCCGGCCAGATTGCCGAGGCGCCCATTCGCCGTGGCCGCCGTGTCGGACAATGCGTCCAGGCGATTCAGCATGCGGCGCAAGCTTTCGATGCCGAGTCTCACCTCGTCCTCATGCCGCCGGCCGGCATCTTCTCTGAGCAACTGCAACTGCCGCTCCAAGGCATCGTACCTGAGCCGCAGTTTTGTCCGCTCCATTTCGATGGCACTTAAGCTAGAAATCAGGTCACGGGCATAAGCCAATAGCCTGTCGCGGTCGAGTTGATCTATTCCCGGCGCGCCAACGGAACGAGGAAGTAAGACGTTGTCGCTATTAATCATTAATCGTGTCCTTTTTCTGGCGACAGTGACTTTGACCCTCGTCCCATGGCAATTTTGGGTTTATGGAACGGCATGTGTCATCGTGGTGGTTCTTCTCCAGCCACACAAAAGCGCACCGGAACAAGAATCGCAACATTAACTTACGCAAAGTTTTGGATGAGCGTGAGTCACTCCCGGATCTTGCTGGATATCATGCGATATGGCATCGTGGGTGTCAACGGCGAGGCGGTGAGGCCTTCGTCCGGGAAACGGGTCTGCCTTGCCGGGGCGGGGCGGAGGGGGCGAGAGGTTAGGAGGGGGTGCTTTGCGAACCAGAGATTGCGAGACCGTGATCCGGAGTTATTTTTCTGTTCTTCTCGGTCATCTGAACGAGACGGAGACGTCACGGGCCGATGGCTCGATGATTCCACTCTCTGAAGCTCTTGACTGGGTCATCAGCCGGTCGTTGGCGACCAGGAGTCAGCCGAACAAGATCATGTTCATCGGCAATGGGGGGAGCGCCGGCATCTGCAGTCACATGGCCACGGATTTCAGTAAGAACGGTGGCATGCGTTCCCTAGCTTTCAATGATGGGGCGTTGTTGACCTGTCTCGGCAACGATTACGGATTTGAGCACGTCTTCGCCAAACAGATCGAATATCATGCCCGGGCCGGAGACCTGCTGGTCGCCATCAGCAGTTCGGGCCGCTCCGCGGATATTCTGAATGGCGTCGCAGCCGCCCGCAAGGTCGGGTGTGCCGTCGTCACCTTCAGCGGATTCTCGTCGGGCAATCCCCTACGCAGCCTCGGCGACATGAACTTCTTCGTCGCCTCGGATCAATATGGGTTCGTGGAAGTCGCCCATCAAGCGCTGATCCATGCCTGGCTGGATATCGCCTTGGGATGGTCGGGCTCTGACTCTATAGCGCCTTAAGTTGGGTCTGGGATGCTTCCCCATGGCAAGAGCCTTTCTGGGGGCGGGTCTTGAGGTGAGATAGAAATGGTGGCCCGCATCCTTTTGGCGGTGCGCCGTTTGGTGGCGGCCGTGCCCGGGTTGCGGCGGCTGTTTTGCCGCAGTCCAGCGCTCCAGGCGCTGGATCTGCTGTTCCGCCGAATGCTGCGCAGTGTTGGCCGGCGGGGAATGCCGATGGAAGGCACAGCGACCGTTGCCGCCGCCCGCGAAGCTGCCCTGTTCGGAGATCTGCGGCGCGCGGTCGACATCGGCGCCGCGGTGGTCGCGAGGAGCTGCGGCGATCCTGCCTTTCACCGCAGCCTGGTCGATTGGGTGCAACGCACGGGCGAGGCGGGCACCCGGGCGCAAACGCTGTGGCAGGCTCTGTCTGCCGACGCGGCCCTTGTTTCGGGACGGGACCGGGACGCTCTGGCCGCGCTGCTGACCTCCGTGGGACTGGAAATCCTTTCCCACAACGGACTCTCCGCCAGCCTTCGATTCCTGCGCCTGGCCGGAACACTTTCCCCTACGCCGGATCGCGCTTTCTGCACACAGATGTGCGAGTTCCTCGTCGGCGCCTGTGCCGATGCGGCAGAGGCGGGGCAAACCCTGGCTTCCGCCAGCGCCCCTCCGACCGTGTTCGGCTATGTGGTATGGGGGTCCGCTTATGTCGACGCGTTTATGAAGTATCATATCCGGTCGCTATTGGCGCCGGGAAACCTGCCGGCTTTGACTGCGCGGCGCCTGGTGGTCTCCATCGTCACCACCCCGGAGGACCGGGCCCGTATCGTCTCCCATCAGCAATTCGCGGCCCTTGCCCGTCACGCCGAAGTCCACTTTTCTCTGGTTTCAGGGCATTTATGCGCTCGAAACAACAGTCTCGCGCCAGATCAGCTATTTTACCGTTTTTATGGCGCTCTCGACCATATTAACTTGCATTTTGCCGGGGCCGCCGGGGCCGACGTGTTCCTGCTGCCGGTTGACTGTCTTGTTGCGGACGGATCGATCCGAGCCATGACCGGGTATCTCGCCCAAGGCTACGATAGCTGCGGTGGCGCCAACATCGTTGCCAAGACGGAGAGTTTTTTACCGGCCCTGGACGCCGTGTGTCCGGGAGACGGGCCGATCGTGCTTGATACCAGGCGGTTGGCCTCTCTTGCGCTGAAGCATTGTCACCAGTACACGGCTTCGCAGTGGATGGTCCGGGGCAATCGAAGTTTTGGGCGATGGCCGCGTGAACTGTTCTGGCCGGTGAAGGGCGGCGTGGTCGCCCATTCCATCTATACCCATCCGTTGTTTATTTCGGCTCGTGCGCTGGGGGCCGGCATCGAGTTTCCGTATTCCTCGGCAGATTTCCTGCTGACGGCCCGGATATTTCAGGATCGCGGCACGTTCCGCCGCTTCCGCGTAATTTCCGACGCAAGCGAAGCCTATATCAGTAACTTTACCTCTACCCACCGACGGTTCGAGGAGACCGACCGCCCCTTCGATCCGCGCGCCTTCGCCGCGGCCCACCGCGGCGCCTATCCGATTCATCGGCATATGTTCTGTCAGCGCCAGTTCGTTCCCACCCTCGGCGGCGAGGCCGGCGATCGCGACCCGGACGCAGACATGGCGGTCATCCAGGCGCAACTGGGGGTGCCGGCGGGCCAGCAGGTGCCGGACTTTTGAGTGCCGTTTTCCCTTCTTGACGAGGTGGGACGCGTGGCTTACGCTGACTTCGTCAATAAGGGTTGGGCCGTTTCTGGGTTCTTTATTCGACGAAACCGAGAGTCTGAGGCTGAAAGTGTCGTCTGGTTTGCCGGGTCGCCGAGAGGCCCGTTGGAGGGGCGATCTTCAGGCGAGGACAAGCCAGGGTCGTCGCAGGGAACCCGGAGGCATCCGGGAGTTTCCGACAAGGGGCGGTTTATGGCACGTTTGTACAGCACGCTGAAGTATCTGAGTTTTGCTGATCATCTGCAGGCACTTCGGGAAAGGCGGGTTGTCGCGCCGGTCCATATCCGGATAAAACCCATCAATCGCTGCAATCATAACTGCTGGTATTGCGCTTATCGGGTGGATAACCTGAAGCTGGGCGAGGACATGCAGGAAAGCGATGTTCTGCCGCCGGAGAAGATGTTCGAGATCGTGGGTGACGTCATTGCCATGGGGGTTAAGGCGGTCACGTTTACTGGCGGCGGCGAACCGACCCTGTACAAGCCGTTGCCAGAGGTGGTCGACCGTCTGGCTGCCGGCGGCGTACGCGTCGGCATGCTGACCAACGGGTCCAATCTGCAAAAGGCGGTTGCGGAAAGTTTTGTCCGCAATGGCACCTGGGTTCGCATCTCGATGGATGCCTGGGACGACGAGAGTTACGTCGCGTCGCGCGGGGCCCGCCTCGGCGACTTCACCAAGATGCTCAACAATATTCGGGCATTTACCGCTTCGGGCACCCGTTGCGTGCTCGGGGTCAGCTACATTGTCGGCAAAAATAATTACATGCATCTGGCGGAAATGGCCGAGCTGTTAAGAGATGCTGGCGTCGACCATGTCAAATTTTCCGGCGTCGTGGTCAGCAACGATGTCGAAGGTAATAATTCCTATCATGCGGAGATCAAGGAACGGGTGGCGGAACAGATTGAGCGGGCGCGCCTTTTTCAAAGTGAGCGCTTCACGGTGCTTAATCATTATCACGACCTTGAAGATCGATTTGAGAAGAACTACACATTCTGCCCGTTCTTGCAGTTTTTGACTATAATCGGCGCAGATCAGGTAGTTTATACGTGTCAGGACAAAGCTTTCACTTCCAGTGGCACCCTTGGATCGATTCGTGACATCTCCTTCAAGGAGTTCTGGTTTTCAGATGCCAACCGAAAGCGCCTTTACGAGTTCAATCCTTCGATCGAATGCCACCATCATTGCGTTACCCACGCCAAGAACCTGTCGATCCTCGAATACCTTTCGCTTGACCAGGACCATGCGGTTTTCGTCTGAGAGAGTGCAGAGCACCCATGTTAATTGGTCTGGATTTCGACAACACGCTGGCGCGATACGACAAAGCGTTCTCCGTCGCGGCCCGCGACATGGGTCTGGGCATTGGGGATGGGGATCGCACCAAAGAAGAGATCAAAAAGCTGGCGAAACGATCTGCCGGCGGTGAGGAGGCTTGGCAGCGCCTTCAGGGACGAGTGTACGGCTATTATATGGCCCGTGCCGAGCTGTTTCCCGGTGTCGCGGCCTTTGTCAGGCGCGTCCGGGAGGCCGGAAACGGGCTGGTAATCGTCAGTCACAAGAGTGAATACGGCCACTTCGATCAAGACCGTATCAACTTGCGCACGGCGGCGCTGGCGTGGATGCGAACCCATGAGTTCTTTGGGGACGCCGGGCTCGGCTTTTTGGAAGAAGATATCCACTTCGCCTCCACCCGGGAGGATAAGCTGGCCATGATCGGCCGTTGCGGCTGTGGGCTTTTTGTCGATGACTTGCCCGAAGTGCTGCTGGATGCCGCCTTTCCGGCGGCAACGCGGCGTCTCCTGTTTGCACCCAATGGCGATGCGGAGGGCACGGGGTTGCCGCATTTTATTTCGTGGGACGCTCTGGCGGAGACCTTGGTGCCATGACGACTCCGGGAGAGGGGCAGGAGGCGATCCGGGACATGGCACGCAGCTTGCTCGGGGCCGAACCCGACTCGATCCGGCCGGTCCGCGGCGGCGGCAATAACCGGATCTACCGGGTCGATCGGGGCGAGGCCACCTTTGCTCTCAAATTCTATCCGGCCGACGAGCGCGACCGCCTGGGAGCGGAATACCGGGGCCTGACCTTTCTGGTCAACCACGGGGTTGAAGAGGTGCCGCGGCCGATCGCCGCCGATTCCGTCCGCCGGGCCGCGCTCTATGAGTGGATCGATGGCCAGTCGCCGGGAGTGCCGACGGCGGCGGACTTTGAGCGGCTGTTCGGCTTCGTCGCCACCTTGATCCGGCTGGGTTCCGCGCAAGACGCGGCCGGGCTGCCTTGGGCATCGGCCGCTTGTCCCCGCGCCGCGGACGCCTACGACCAGCTCGAGGCGCGGTTGCGGCGCCTGAGACCACATGCCAGCGCACATCCCCGTCTCACCGACTTCCTGGAGCGAACCTTCCTCCCCGGCTGCGAACGCATGACGGGCTGGTCGCGCCGGATGCTGGCCGAAGCCGGTACGGATGTCGATACGCCGTTGCCGCGGCACCGCCTCTACCTCAGCCCTTCGGATTTTGGTCTTCACAACATCCTACGGCGGCCGGATGGCCGGATCGCCCATGTCGACTTCGAATATTTCGGCTGGGACGATCCGGTGAAGGCGGTCAGTGATTTTGTTCTGCATCCGGGTTCCGATTTTGACCCTGACACCCGGATTGCGTTGCTGCGGCGCGCCACCCGCCTGTTCGAGCCCCTTGACGAAGCGTTCACTATCCGTCTTGAGGCGCTCCTGGGCATTTACGCTTTGATCTGGTGCCTTATTTTGCTGAACGAGTTTGTTCCCGAAACGTGGAGCCGCCGGGCACAGGCCGGTGGTGTCGAAAACCGGGACGAGGCGCAGCACCGTCAACTTGACAAAGCGGAACGCCTGTACCAGTGGTTGTGGACCGTTCACGACGAGAGAACGGCACTCGAGGCCAGCTCGAGGTCACGGACGCTCCGACGATAAATCTGCTGACGAACTCGGTTGGCGAAATCGTCCGGCAGGTCCCCGGAGCGGCGCCCACTTGGGTGTTGTCTCAAGAGCCCCCGAGGATATCAGGCTCCGGAAGCGGCGGCATCGTCGCCCACAGGTCCGCGATCCTTTGGCGAACGTCAGGAGGAAGTTCCGGGGCATAGAGATCAAGCGTGCCGATATCGTGCCTCGACACGCCCTGTCTCCAATTCTTTTCATTGACATTTCGCAGAATGCTGACGGAGCCCGTTTCAGGGTCGACATCCGCTTGCACGAGGATTCCAGGTAACATCTCAATCTCCTAGCAGTTATAGGTTCCGGACCCAGCAAAATCGAAAGCAGAAGTGAACCCTGATGCCGGAACTTCTGAAAAACCAAGCCCAGGACCATCCACGGCCATCGTGGCGTATGATTGACCGACACTGTTATAAAGAAAACATGTTGTCGCCCCTCCCGGGAGGTATATGTCCACACCGCTCGCGCGCACCACAAGGATGTTTCGCTCTTGCATCCCGCCAAGGGATGCCGAGAAAGGGAACCCACCAATTCTCAACGCACCAGACGGCGCTCCCGAAACTGCCGACACGGTTATCCGGAACGCAACGCGGACCAGGCGGCCAATCCTGGTATAGGTTCCGGACTGCATCGTATAGGTCGGAGTGAACGTCCCGCCGGACGCGGCGACTGTCGGTGTGAATGTCCCTTCTTCGTACCAGCTTAACCCCGTCGCCCCATTTTGGAATCTCACCGGACCGGTAAAGGCGGCGCCGCTCAGTTGGGCATAGCGCCCGTCAGCGTCGCCCCGGGTCGGGACGGCAGACGGACTTCCGGTGCCGAGGGCGCGCCGGGTAAAGCTGTCGGCTCCCGTCTGTTCCAACAGTCCGGCGGTGCCATCGAGCGCGGCCAGGGCGGTCAGTGTGGCGTCGGACGGTTGGAAATCGCCCATCATCGCATTGCTGAAATAGGTGCCGGTCATGGCTTGGCTCCCTGATAGAACAGGATGTTGACCAGGGAGGATTGGGCGGCAGCGACCCCGATGGTCATTCCTTCCTTGACCAGGCGGGGTCCAGGATTGAGTTCCGGGGCTGACCCATCGGTGATATCCGCCGATGGCACCGCTGCGCTACCGCCGAAGCGAACCCAAACGGGAGCTGTGGCGTTAATCAGCGCCACGGTGGCTCCGGACGGCACGGTCAGCGTTTTAGCCTGACCGGCCGCAAGCATAAGGACGGACCGGCTGTCCGACAGAGCGATGATTTCCGTCTGCCGGTCCATGGCGTCCCGCGCGACTCTAAACCCTTCCATAATTCGCGTCCTCTCGTTGCTGCTTCGCGAGAAGCAGAACATAACAAGAATTCGCGACCGTGTCAAGGAGTTTGGTCCTACATCCCTGACCACAGTCAGGACCGCCCGCCGGGACGCTCCTGCATCTACCCGGCTAAAGTGCATATGTTATGTATGGATCGCGGCTTGGGTCAGCGGTGCCCGTCGCGCGTAGGCCCACGGCGACCACGTCAGGCTTCGCGCCAAGGTGATCCACGAAACCCGCCGGGCGGCCTGCACCTTCCGGCGCTCGGCCCATATTCCCGGAACTCCTGCCAGGGCGGCACCCAGCGCACGCGCCACAACCAGTGCCTGACTTCGCGGAACCGCCCTGACCAGGAGAAGAACCAAAATCGCGGTGTGGATCGGCAGGAGCGGCCAAAACAGCGGACCCGGCATATTTTTGACGAAGCACCAGACGATATTCCGCAACCCGTGAAAGCGCGCGAACGCCGATTCGCTTCCCCCCGAGGCGGCGCCCCCCACATGACGAACGACGGCGCCAGGAACCTGAATGCACCGATGCCCCAGCAGGCGCAAGCGAAACGCCAGATCGACATCCTCGACATAACAGAAGAATTTCTCGTCAAAACCTCCCGCCGCTTCGAAGGCATCGCGACGGTAAAGAGCCGCGGCTCCACAGGGGCTGAATACCTCGCCCTCGGGCAGCAGAGCCGTCGCCGGCCAGCCATATCCTCCCCGCCAGGGCACCCCGGCAAAGAAATAGTTATCGCCAGCCCCATCGAGGCGGGCCGAATCGGAGGCGTCAAGCTGCGTCGAGCCGAACATGGCTACAGTAGGATAGCGCCGGGCTGCGTCCAGCAGGCACGCCAGCCACTCAGGGGCCGGGAATGCGTCCGGGTTCAGCATCGCAAGCCACATTCCGCTGGCCTGGCGGGCGGCCCGGTTGTTGCCGGCGGAAAAACCGAGATTTTCGCCCGCGAGGTCGAACACGAAGCGCCGGTCGCCGGCGACCGCAGCCTGAGCCTGTTCGACCGAGCCTTCGTCAGAGCCATTGTCGACCACAATGGCCTCGAAATCGGCGCTCGTTTGGGCGGCGAGGGCCCGGAGGCAGGACGCCAGCAAGGGGCCGGAGCGATAATTGACGACCAGGACACTGACAGAAGGAGCCACAGAGTATCTCCCGGCGCGACCGACGCTCCTAACCGGTATCACAGAGCCCGGATGAGGGGGAACCCTTCCTCAGCCATAGAATTTTTTTGTTGAAAGGGTGAACCCGACCCTCCACTGTACCACCGTGATTGCCACCCCCCCGGTTCGCAAGGAGCCCGTAATGAGCTTGCTTACTCACGCACTTAAAGCATTGTTGCGTCCTGCCTACCGGCTACTCAATTACAAGCTATACGCACATATCGACCATATGTATGCAATTATTCACCACCATGAGAATCGTATCCGTGAACTGACCGAAACCATCGAAACCAATGTGGGTTACCCGCCTGCCGCCGATCCCCGGGGGGTATTGGCCGACGTCCGCGGGCTTGGGCATCGGTTTCGTAAACTGGGCGATCTCGGTGGAGCCAGCATCGCTTTCGCCACGGCGGCGCGCCTGAAATTGGACGACGACGAACAGAGCGCATTGGACTCCCTCCTTGCCGAACTGATGCCGCTCATCCACGCCCTCAAAAGCCAGGGAGCACCGGAAGTCGCCCCGGCCAACGGCCGCCGCCGCGTGGTCATCACCTCGGTGGTGTGGGGCGATAAGTACGCTCAGGCGTTTACGGACTGTCTGCTGCCGTCCCTGCTGGCACCGGGCAACATTCCGGCCCTTCTGGAACGTGCCCAGGTCATCTTGCTGCTGGCGGCCACTCCCGAAGCCCAGGCAATCATCCTGAAGTCACCGGCCGGCAAACTGGTGTCGGAGATGGTCGAACTCCGCTTCGTCACGCTTCCTCATCATCTCCCGGTGGCTGCTCAGCTCAGTCCATACCGGGAAAGCCTGAACTACTGGCTGTACGGCGCGATGCAGAACCTCACCGTCTTGTTCGCCAAGGAGTTGGACGGCGACCTGATGTTGATGACGCCGGACACGATCTATTCGAACCAGGCCCTGCAGCGGATGTTCAATCTGGCCGAGAGCGCCTATGATGCGGTGGTTATGACCTCCTTACGCACAAAATGGAGCAACATGACCCACTGGTTGAAGGCGCGACTCAATGACGGGGTCATCGATCTCACGGCTTCGGAATTGACCACGCTGGCCTTGCCCTATATTCATCCGATGTCCCGCCAGGGGTTCATGTATTCGTGGAACCACCAGTTCCCGCTGAGTAATACAACGCTGTGTTGGGAGGTTCCCAATGGCATTCTGATTCATTCTCCGCATCATCTGCCGGCTTATATCTCGCACCGCGCGCTCCGCCGGGACTTCCTGGTCGACTATTTCACGATCGATACCTCGTTGATGGCCAACATCTTCCCCGATCCGGCCCAGTTCGAACGCATCTATGTGGTCGGGAGCCTGGATGAGATCGCTTATTTCGAGATGACCCCGGACGGACGCGAGGTCTCAGGGCCGACAAACTTGTTTCCGGCAGATACCTTTGCGACGAATTATTTCTGGCCGCAGGCCGCTCCTCTGAATCACTGGCTGTTTACGAAACGCGTGTGCATTCCCACCAGAACCCAGCCGGGGATCGGCCTTCGACAATTGGCGGATGCGGAACGGGAAATCCAAGACATCCTGGATGATGTCGAGCGCAAACGACCAGCCTATCGGATTTTGAGTAAGGATACCGAGGAAGTTGCGCTTGCCGCGATGTTTATTGGATGCATTCTAACAGATCATCACGGATACGAGTGCGCACGGTCATATTTCAATCTGGTCAAGCACCTGACTTCCGATAGCGAACCGGACACCTGCCTGAACGCGATCAACGGCTACCAGACCTATGAAGAGTTGCCGGTTGAGAAAAGAGATATCGTTGACCGGGCGCGACGGTCGTTTCGCGAACGTCACGTTCATTAGCCGCATGGGCTGGGAAGACAGCCCGCGCATTTTGGTGTTGGGCAGGAAGCGTCTCAGTCGCAAAGGTTCTGACTGAAAATCTTGAAAATGCCCAGGGGATGATGAGCATGTTTAATGATTTCAAGGCGGCGGCGCTGGCATGGCGCCAGTGGCTGGAGATGTCCCTTACCGAGGTGGTGATGCACTACCGGCGGTCCATCCTTGGGCCGTTCTGGCTGGTCCTGAACAATCTGGTTATGATTGGCGCGCTTGGGATGGTTTACAGCTTCGTGTTTAATATGAATGTTGAAAATTACATGCCGTTTCTTGCTGTCGGACTGGTAGCATGGAATTTTCTGTCATCTTTTGTTACTGGCGGGGCAGGAACGTTTATTCAGCATGCGTCTGTATTAAAGAATGTTAACCTCCCGTTGCCGTTCTACTCGTTCAAGGTGGTTTGCCGTTTGGTGATCAATTTTGCGCATGACGTTTTCGTGCTACTTCCTGTGATGCTGATTTTCCCGCAGCAAGCGTCGTTGACTATGTTTCTTGCCATTCCGGCGCTGATACTCTATATTATCAACGGTGTGGCCTTGTCTATCCTGCTGGGAATGCTGTGCAGCCGGTTTCGCGACATGCAAAACGTGATTTCGAACTTCATGCAGATTATGTTCTTTTTTACACCGATTTTCTGGCCGGCATCGAATGTCAGTAAGCCGCTCATTTACGAGGCCAATATCTTCTATCATTATATCGAGATTGTCCGTGCCCCGTTCTTGGGCCAGATACCGACCCTCACCAACTGGCTGGTGGTGGGCGGGGTGACACTGGTTCTTTGGGTAGCGGCCATTGTTGTGTACTACCGGTACCGCTGGCGTGTGGTCCATACGATCTGATCGGGAAAGGACAAGAAGATGACGGGGGTGCGCATCGAAGCGGATCGGGTTTCCGTTCACCTGCCCGTGTTTAACATCAACAGCCTCAGTCTTAAAAAGAACCTACTGCGTCTTGGAACCAACGGACGCATTCATGCCGGATCGAAACATCTCGTGATCGAGGCGCTTCGGAGCATCTCTTTTGTTTTCGAGGAGGGCGACCGGGTCGGAATCGTCGGACTCAACGGGGCCGGGAAAACCACCCTGCTCCGGACCATTGCCGGTATCTTCAGGCCGACAGGCGGGCGGCTCGATGTGGTGGGGCGCGTGGTGCCGCTTCTGATGGTGGGCGCCGGCATGTATGATGATGCCAGCGGCTATGAGAACATTCGCAGTTGCGCTCTGCAACACGGAATGTCTGTCCCGGAAATCGAAGCCAAGATCGATGAGATCGCCGAATTCACCGCACTTGGGACCTACCTCTCGCTTCCGCTTTATACCTATTCCGCCGGGATGCGGATGCGGTTGAGTTACGCGGTGGCCACTGCGATCGAATCCGATATCCTGGTTCTTGACGAGGTGATCGGTGCAGGCGACGCCGTCTTCGCGCAGACATGCGCTCAGCGCTTTTCAGCGCTGCTCGGGCGCACTCGGATCATCGTCCTGGCGACGCACGACAGCGGCTCGATCCGGCGTTATTGCAATAAGGCTCTGTTGCTGCGGGAGGGGCAAGTCACGGACTTTGGACCGACCGAGGGGGTGTTGAAGACCTATGAGCGAACGATCGCGCAGATGGCCTAAACGCTTACGATGTTTCCCTATTCCATCGTCACGATTAAGCGGACTCTACGCGCTGGAATTGATCGCTGTTCCAGTCTCGGCGCGGTCCTCACGGGCGGGCGGGCAGGCTACGGACGGCCGGTGGTTGCCGGGTTCCACCGGACACCGAGTGGGATTGGCGAGTCGGCGCGCCTGTGTCACCAGGCTTTAACCCATCTCGGCTACGCCCCGGCGGCGCTGGACCTCAGTCCCCGGTATCTTCCCCATGATCTGATGGCGCTGCCTGGGGCGGACGTCGTTTCGTGCGACGGCGACGGTCCGTTAATTCTGCACGTCAATCCGCCCGAGTTGCCGTCGGTTATCCGGTACCTGGGGTGGCGTATGGTGCGGCGGCGCTGTTTGATCGGGTATTGGGCGTGGGAATTGCCCCGCATGCCCGACCAGTGGCGGTTCGCTCTGCGACTCGTCCGGGAGATCTGGGTTCCTAGCCGCTTCTGTGCCGAGGCGATCCGGCCCCACACTCATAAACCGGTGCGCATCGTTCCGCATCCCCTGGCGCCGTTTTCTGGCCGGCCCGACCGCCAGGGCTTCGGCTTACCGGCCGGAGCCTTCATTGCCCTTACCGTCGCCGACCTGCGCTCCAGCCTCGCCCGCAAAAACCCACTGGGCGCGGTTGCCGCGTTCCGACATGCGTTCGGCACCAGTTCAGATCACCGGTTAGTGCTCAAGATCGGCGGGGTCCTCGGCAACGAAGCCGCCTTCGCCGGGGTGGCTGCCGCGGTAGCGGGAATGACCAATGTGCATTTGCTGGCTGAAGCGCTGCCGGACGACCGGATGGCGTCGCTGATGGCCTCGGTGGACGTCGTGGTGTCGATGCACCGTTCCGAAGGCTTTGGCTTGGTGATCGCCCAGGCGATGCAGGCCGGAAAACCCGTCATTGCCAGCGACTGGTCCGGCTCCACCGATTTTCTCGACTCCGACACCGGCCTGCCGGTACCGGTCCGGTTGATCGCGGTCGATGACGCTCAGGGCCGCTATCTCTCCGCACAGGGGCAGGTCTGGGCGGACCCGGACATCGATGTTGCGGCAGATTGCTTGCGAGCCTTGGCGGCGGATCCGGCGCTGGCGGCCTCCATCGGGGCACGGGCGCAAGCGCATATTGCCAATCGGCTGTCTTCCGCCACGTACCAAATGGCCTTGGGCGAGGCATTCCATGCCCATTCCAGTCCACCGGAAGCTGCCATGAGCACGTCGACGCCATGATACGCCCCACGATTTCTGTGGTGATCAGCAATTATAATCACGGCCACTTCCTCGCGGAAGCGCTGGCGGGGGTTCTCGACTCACCGTCTCCACCCGACGAAGTCATTCTTGTCGACGATGCGTCGGAAGATCAAAGTCTGGACCTTGCCAAAGACTTTGCACGGCGGTACCCGTTTTTGAGGGTTATCGCCAATGCCACGAACCACGGGGCACTGGAGGCGACCAATATTGGCATGCGCGCGGCGACGGGCACTTATGTCGGACTGTTCAACGCCGACAATCCGGTCTCCCCTGCTCTCGTTCCCGCGGTGCGGCGGGTGCTGGCGACCCATCCCGGCATTGGCGTTGTGGGCTGTGGTGCCGTAATTCGGCGGGTCGATACGGGGAGCGAGCGTATCTATGGTTTTGATATTCCGGGATTGACCTTTGACAGCGACCATGTGGCCGTCCTGGCGCCGCAGGCGGTGGCAGAGGTCTATCGGCGTGGTTACCTGTGGATTGCCACCGCCGGTGCGTTGCTTCGTCGAGACCTGATTTGTGAACTGGGCGGCATGCGCGCTGACCTCGACTGGCTGAGCGACTGGTTCGCCGTTCATACCTTGGCGCTGCGTTATGGCGCGGCGCTGGTTGATCGCCCTTTCGTCCTCATTCGCGAGGACACGGACTCCTACGGAAGACGAGCCCAAGCCGATCCGAGTCGGATTAACCGGACGCTTGATCACTTGCTCGACACGCTGGCGACCCGGGACTTCACGGACATCCGCGCCGTGGCTCGGCGCGCCCCGATCCTGATGTTGACGCCCCTCCGCTGGCCTCTGCTCGCGAGGCTTGCCCACCGACCGTGTGACTGGGATTTGGCGGTTCCAGCTCTGGTTCAATGGTTGAGGTGGCAGCTGGGAGGGCTGGTCAGGCCCCCCCCCCGAACTTAAAGCCAATCGTGAAGAAAAGGGACCGCCGGCGTATGGCCCGCATCATAACGTCTCCTTGCCAAACCCGATTTCATGATCAACGAGATATAGAGGCCTGTTCTGGGCCTCTACGAAAATCCTGCCGACGTACTCGCCGATGACACCAAGACAAAAAAGATTTAAGCTACCGATTGCAACAACGGCGACGAAGAGGCTCAACCAACCGACACCGAAGATGCCTGGTACAAACAGCCAAGCAATCACGTACCCGATCGTCATCAAACACGTCAGCAGGGTGCCTAAAATCCCGAGTAACGTCGCTATTCGAAGGGGGGCAACCGAAAAGGACACAAAGCCGTCAATCGCGACCAAGGCGGAACGATTCCAATTATAATTGGTTGCGCCCTGAAGACGCGGCGCTCTCTCGATCGTGACCTTGGCACTCTTGAAACCCGGCCAAACCGTGAGGCCTCTGATAAACCGGGATTGCTCCGTGAGCCCATTCATAAAATCAATTAATTTGCGATCCAGCAGCCGAAACTCTCCGGCATCGACAGGGATTCTGATGGATGTAACACGAGACAAAGACCAATAAAATAGCTTTGCACATTTCCGGTAGATAAACGAGTTGCTAAAACTCCCGCGTTCGACATAAACCAGTTTGTTGCCCGCCACCCATTGGTTAATGAGTTGAGGAATAACCTCCGGTGGGTCTTGAAGATCTGCATCCATAATAATTGCGGCCTCGCCTTGGCAACGCGCCAAACCAGCCGCAATCGCGATCGACTGCCCAAAGCTACGGACGAGTCGCACTAGTTTAACCCGCTCGTCCCGTGAATGCATATCTACGATGATGCCCGGAGTATTATCCAGGCTATCATCAACAAATATCAACTCAAAGTTAAAGCGCTCAAGGTCTTTGAATACAGCAGTTATCCTCTTATGAAGTTCCTGAACGTTTAGCTCCTCGTTGTGAGTGGGAACAACGATCGAGATGAGGATAGGACACGTCATTAGATTGTTCCAATACTTGCTGGGGAGCCTGCTGCAGGTCCCGACTTGATGAGTGATATAGCTCTTAGACGGGCGGGAATTGTAAAATACAGCGCGCCCGCCAGAAGACCGCTTACCGTCAGCGCTAAACCAAGGAGAACAGAAATAGCAAACGCCTCCCCAGAATCGCAGCCCAATGAAGATAAGAGTTCGACAAACGTAAGCTCACGGATCCCCCACCCGGCCCACGAAACCGGCAACAGCGACGCTAAGAGCGAGACTGGCACAACAACAAGAAGAGCGATCCAGGGAACGCTTGGAGCAATCGACAGCGAAAACATCACGCAGGCGAGGATCGGAAGCAGCTGTCCAAGCACAGACAACGCGACTATGTGGAAGGCCGTTCGCGATGTCCTAAGCAGCGCCCCCATCTCATTGTACAACAAAACCGACCACAATATCGCCTTAAGCGTACTTGGTGATCTCACTGGACAAAACAAACCAATCACAACGAAGGCAAGACCGCTCGCAACTAATAGTGCCGCGAGACCCGCGCTAATGGCTGCGTTGTTTGTTTGCAGGGCGAAGAAAGGAAGACCGATTACCAAGGGGACCACGAGGGCGACGAGGCCAAACAACCGGTCTAGAATGACTGAACGTATTGCTGCTGACTTCGCGACCCCGGCTTGCAGTAACTGCCACGACCGTGCGACTTCTCCGGCGATACCAAACGGGAGGCTCTGGTTGAGGAAATGGGTAAAAAGCACAACAGGTACCAAACGATGTGCAAAAACCTCAACCGAATAACTTCTAAGAATCTCAGCCCATCGAGGGGCGACTACCACGACATGAAGGACGAGAATAAGAGTAGCCGAAGTAAATGCGACCCAGCCGATGCCTGTAATGTGTTGGTAAACGGAGCTGAACCCAACCATGCTGAGCACCCAGGCTGCGAGTGCAATACTCACAATAAATTTAGCAATGTTAAAGGCAATCGTCTTCATAAGCTTTCCACTTTCAGTTGCCGTTTCACGCACACGCCCGCAAACCATTTAAGATGGGCGATCTGGTTTCTCAGCGAGAACAAAAAGCTGAGGGCCTCCAAGCTTAGGGGAAACGCGCATTGCCCAATACATTGCATCCATGATAGCTTTAACAATGGCACTTCTGATCATGCCAACAACACGAGGCGCTCCCTCATCGCTTGAGTGATGAGCATGTCCTGGCCCCTGAGCATCGCCAGGCGAGAGTTGCCGCATGACTAAGCCAAAAAATAATTCAACAAGCTTTTTCTGTAAGGTTAGCACGGGAAACCCACAACTCGCGTCTCGTACAACCCGGAGGCCGGCTCCTTCAACCATCTTCCGGAAATCCGCGAGACGATAGTGGCGCAGATGCCCGAGAACCTCCGTATCCATCCGATATCTAGGTCCAGACTGGGTCGTGACCAAGAAAAGGCCGCCAGATTTAAGCAGGTTAACTGCGTTAAAAAGGAATGTCCGGTCATCCTGAATATGCTCAACAACCTCCGACGAAATTATCAAGTCAAATTTTGGAAGAGAATGGGTTTTCACCTGCAATGCCAAGTCTTGTGAAGCCGCATCCGCTTGAAAGAATTCAATACCCGGCAAAACTTTACGATTCTGCTCAATCTGCTCAGCGGAAATATCGCAGCCATACAATTGGACATGCGGAAAGCTTGCGCGTATCTTTTCTAGCAGAACTCCGTCGCCGCACCCAAAGTCAAGAATGGTCTTTGCATCCGCAGCCTCATTGCGCAAAACCTCGAGAATGAGGTGATATCTGAACCTGTTTGCTGGGTGATCCTTGGCCGACGCCCTGAGCTTTCGCCAGTAGATATCGTACTGCTGCTGTGAAGCTGGATAATTCATAAAATCACCGTCTGAATTGATTGTGCTACACTATCTATTAGCCCTAGCCGGTAAGACATCTCTGCCAACGTTAGCAATCGGATCGTTCCTAAGCTCATGGCAAAGGCACCTTAATGAACAGCGTCGTCAAGGTGACCGGCGCTCACACCGCCGTGGCAGACCGGGATATGACGGCTCCGTGCACTAACACATTGATTCTCATTAGGCATCACCGCATCACCACACCAAAACACATGATATCCGAGCAGGAGGGCTACAGATAAGGCTGCCGCCCAGCTGCGTTGGCTTTTTTTTCAGTGTATCCGCCTTATACCCCGCTAGCAATGCCCTATATCCGTAAAATCACGGCTAAAAACCCTGTTTAACGGAGGGATTTACCTTGACAAAGCTTGGCATGAGCCAGGCGCGCACACCGGCTCGCGCGGGGACACGTCCCCTTCCATGATTGACAAGAGCGACCTGCTGTTGGACGAGGTGAGTCCTCGGGGCGGTTGAGCCCAACTGCTGAACGTTTTTCCGAGATCAGCTGCGAATCAGGACTGTGAAGGACGATGCCTCGACAGGAACGGGGCGAGCCAGCAGTCATGAACTAGCCACACTGGGGCTCGTTTACAAGCTTGACACGTCAACAAGCGCCCGCTACCATCCTATCATGTTAAACTAATCGGTTGAGGCAATCGTGAGTGTGCTTATAACGGGGGGGGCCGGCTTCATAGCGCCGAACCTGATATCAAGATTGCTCAAGCGCGGGGATACTGTTTTGGCGGTAGATAATCTCTGCCGTGGGACGCTTTCCAATCTTACCGAGCCCCTTGAACACCCTCGGTTTGCTTTTGCGAAGGTTGATTTGACGGACCTTGGCGCTTACCGAAGCTGCCTTGACGGCCATACTGGCATTGGCCCGATCACCGAGGTGTGGCATCTGGCGGCCAATTCCGATATTCCGGCTGGGATCGCCGACTCGTCTATTGATTTGCGAGACACCTTTATGACTACCTTTAATACTTTAAAGGTCATGGCGGAACGCGGAGTACGACGGATATTGTTTGCCTCCAGTTCAGCGATTTATGGTGACCTCGGTGAGAGAGAACTGACGGAAGATATCGGCCCCCTGTTTCCGATTTCTAATTACGGTGCGATGAAGCTTGCCTCGGAAGCGGCGATCACGGCGGCGGTCGAAAGCTTTCTGGAGAGCGCTCTGCTGTTTCGCTTTCCAAACGTGGTTGGAGTGCCGGCAACTCATGGAGTTATTCTGGACTTCATCCTTCGGTTGCGCGACCAGCCGGCCTTCCTCGAGGTGCTGGGCGATGGGACCCAGCAAAAGGCCTATCTGCATGTCTCCGACCTGGTCGACGCGATGCTGACAATTCAGGCACGGGCGACGAGAGCCAAGGTCAGCGCATTCAACATCGGCTCGACCGATGACGGCGTTACCGTACGTCGCATCGCCGAGGAGACGGTTGCGGTCGTGGCGCCGCAAGCGGAGTTGCGTTTCGGTACCGGTAACAGGGGCTGGGTCGGCGACGTCCCCCGCTTTCGGTATTCGACGGCCAAACTGCAGGCATTGGGCTGGCGCCCGAGTCTCGACTCGATGGGGGCCGTCCGCCGCGCGATCCGTGAAATTGCCGCCCAGGGCCGACCGCGATGAAACAGGCCGTCATTCTGGCCGGTGGTAAAGGCACCCGGCTCAGTCTGGTCTTGGGCGGGCTTCCCAAGCCCCTGGCCGACGTCGGCGGGACGTCGCTGCTGGGGCATCAGTTCAATCTGTTGCAGGCTCATGGCTATACCGAAGTGGTCTTGCTGGTTAGCTACGGGGTGGACTCGATACGGGACTGGCTGGCCGCGGTCCCCCCACCGCTCGCGGTGAGGCTGGTCGACGAAGGCCAGCAGCGCGGCACTGCCGGCGCGGTGCTGGCCGTTCTCGACACGCTCGCTCCTGAATTCCTGGTGATGTACGCTGACACCATGCTTGGCGTGGACCTCACCCGCTTCCACGCCTGGCATGCGGCCGTGCCGGAGACGGCAGCGGCACTGTTTCTCCATCCCAACGACCATCCCCAGGATTCCGATCTGGTGGAAATGGACGGGGCCGGGCGCATCCTGGGCTTCCATCCTTACCCCCACCCCGAGGGCGCCTGGCTGCCCAATCTGGTCAACGCAGCGCTTTATATCGTCTGTCGCGAAGCCCTGCGTCCCTGGGCCGACGTGGCCCCGCCACTGGACTTCGGTCGGGACCTGTTCCCGCGAATGCTGGCCGCCGGAGCGTTGCTGCGCGGCTACAACTCGCCGGAGTACATTAAGGACGCCGGCACCCCGGCCCGGCTCGAGCGCGTGCGCTCCGCGCTGGCCTCGGGCGCGGTGAGCCGCGCTTCCCTTGACCAACCACAGCGGGCGGTGCTCATCGACCGGGACGGGACGCTGAATGAGGACGGCGACCATATTGCCCGAGCTGAGTCCCTGCAGGTTTTTAACTTCGTCGGGAAGGCGGTCCGACGGTTGAACGAGGCGGAGTGGCGGGCTGTTCTGGTCACCAACCAGCCGGTTCTCGCCCGCGGTGAAGCGAGCGATGCGGAGATGCGTCGCATTCACGCTCGGCTCGATACCGAGCTGGCCCGAGACCACGCTTACCTTGATCGAATTTATCTCTGCCGGCACCACCCGGACCGCGGCTTTCCCGGAGAGGTGGCTGCGCTGAAGTTTGCCTGCACCTGCCGCAAGCCGGAACCGGGCATGATCCGCGCCGCCCAGGCCGACCTCAATCTCGACCTCGCAGAAAGTTGGTTTGTCGGCGACAGCACAGCCGACTTGGGTGCCGCGGAAAATGCGGGTGTGTCTTCGATCCTGGTCGAAACCGGCAGTGGCGGACTGGATGGGCGCTACCCCTATGAGGCCGGCTTCACCGTTGCTGATTTCGCTTCGGCGGTGGACTTCATACTTGACGGCTATCCCCGGCTGGCCGCGTTGGCCGCACCGTTGGTCGAGCGAATCGGGGCCGGACAGGACTGGTTCGTCGGCGGGCTTGCTCGCTCGGGCAAGTCCACACTTGCGGCCACGCTGGCACGCGAAGTGCGCAAGCGCGGTCTGACGGCTCGGGTGGTCCACCTCGATCGCTGGATTCTTAGCGAGGCGGAGCGGGCTCCCGGGGTATTCGGCCGCTTCGAGATGGCGGCGCTGGAGCGGGTGGTGGCCACCGCCGCGAACCGGGCCGCCGGGCCGGAGACGGAGGCGGTGAGCATCGCATTGCCGGCGTATGACCGGCGGCTCCTCCGTCGGGTCGACGATGCCCGCACCCTGCGCCTGATCCCGGGCGAAGTCGTGATCTGGGAAGGCGTGGTCGCGGTCGAACTGGCCTCCCGGCTTGGCCTCTCCGCCTATTCCATCCAGGTCGACTGCGCCGAGACCATGCGGTACGATCGTTTTGCCAGTTACTACGCCCGCCGCAGTGTCCCGGCCGCCGAGGCGGCGGCGCTGTTTGCGGCCCGGGAGGTGGACGAGCACCAGCCGATTCTCGCGGCCGCCGCCCATGCCGCTTTTCGTATCAGCCTTGACCAGGCCTTTTCTTCGCCGCACCAGACTGTGGAAACCCCCGCGTGATCATCAGCCGGACTCCGCTACGCATGAGCTTTGTCGGCGGTGGCAGTGACATGCCCGCGTTCTATCGCGAGCATGGCGGTGCCGTGATCAGTACCGCCGTTGACAAGTTTGTGTTTGTGACTGTGAACCGCAAGTTCGACAACGGCATCCGAGTCGCTTATTCGCGTACAGAGGAGGTCAACTCGATTGCCGAGGTCCAACATCAGTTGGTCCGTGCCGGTTTGATCCGTGTCGGGATCACCGGCGGGGTGGAGATCACCACAGTTGCCGACATTCCTTCGCGCGGCACGGGGCTGGGCTCGTCGAGTTCCTTCACCGTCGCATTGCTGCACGCGCTTTATGCCTTCCGCGCCCGGCATGCCACCCAGAGCACCCTCGCCGAGCAGGCCTGCGACATCGAGATTAACGTCTGTGGGGAACCGATCGGCAAGCAGGATCAGTACGCGGCCGCGTTCGGAGGATTCAATCTTTACGAGTTCCACCCCGACGATACCGTCACGGTGTCGCCGGTGATCTGCCAGTCCACGACGTTACAGCGGCTCAGTGAAGGGCTGCTGGTGTTTTATACCGGGATAACCCGCAGCGCCTCTGCCCTGCTCAAGGAACAAGCGGCCCAGGTCGAGTCCGACGTCGAGAAGAGAGCGGCGCTGAAGCGGATGGTCTCCCTCTGCTATCAGTTGCGTGATGAAATCCAGGGCGATAACCTCTTGGGCTTCGGTGAAATCCTCCACGAAGGCTGGATGCTGAAGCGCGGCCTGACCGACAAAGTCTCCAACTCGGCGATCGACGAGTGGTATGACACGGCACGGCGCCACGGGGCGATCGGCGGTAAAATTTTGGGTGCGGGCGCCGGTGGCTTCCTGGCACTGTACGCACCGCCGGAGCGCCACGCCGCCATCCGCCACGCGCTGCCGCGTCTGCGGGCCGTGCCGTTCGCCCTGGAGCGGTCTGGCAGTCAGATTCTTTTCTACCAACCGAGGGAGCCGTTAGCTGAATAGGGTCGAAACCGCATGGGGGATGGCCTCGGGAGAGGGCCGATAGCCTGTGGTCCGTCGCGAGTCGGGGGGGTGTGGCCGATCTTCCCTCTTGCCTCACCTGGGCCAACCGGGGGAGCACAGCTGAAAACCATTTGATTGCTCCCAGGCAGCGCCGAGGCGATCCTTCAAAGGATTTCTACAAGACACGTTTCCGTATTATTCTACAGGTATCTGATTCTTATAGAGATATTAGCATTATTTTAGCCTTAGTTTT
>JADFXL010000070.1 GCA_015233585.1 Alphaproteobacteria bacterium
TCCAGGGCAGCTACATCAATTCCGAGCGTCGCCTGTACGTGGTCGACAAGGCCGCCGAGCCGCCGCCGGGATGCAAGCCCGACATGGATATGGTGATCGACAAAGGGCGTGAGATCGCCAATCTGCTGGGCCTGGAGGGCGACAAGATTTTTCCGTGGAAGCGCGGAAAGGATGGCTTCTACAACGCGGAGGAAATCCTGCGGGAGATGATCGCCGCATCGAAGGGTACCGACGGCGATCTGACCGGCATTCTCGAAGTGGAGAAGCGGGACAAGATCAATCCGTACAAACTGATCCGCGACCTGCGTGGTATCCAGTGGCCAGCCCCTACCTATGAGATTGCCAAGGAAGGCGGGACCAAGCGGCGTTACATGGGTCAGGAAGGCGCCTGGCCCGACAAGCCCTATGGCATGTTCCGGAAGCCCGACGGCAAGATGCACTTCAAGCTTTGCGAACAGGACTACTCCAACCGCGCCGAGCTGACCGCAAAGCTGATGGAATTCGGCGTCAAGCCGAATCACTACACCATCGACCATATCGACCTGATTACCGAGGCTCGCGACAAGGCTCTGACGCCGGACCTGCCGGACGAAGAACATCGCGGCAAGGCGTGGGACGAGGTGCCCAAGGACAAGTACCCGATGTGGCTGGGTCTGGGCGTGGTTTATGAGCACTTTCACACCGCCAAGTCCAACCGCAGCCCGACTACCCGCCGTCTGGTGCCGGAGATGTATGTCGAGATGCACCCCGACGACGCCAAAGAACTGGGCGTCAAGGACGGCGAGCTGGTTCGTCTGGTAACCCGCCGGGGTCACTTCCAGGCCCGTGCTCAGGTTGGCACCAACAGTCTGGTCAAACCGGCCCGCAACAGCGTGGCGCGCGGTTATCTGTTCAGCCCGTGGAATCTCTCGGTGGCTGACAGCGCCGACCCACGCAAGAACAAGTGGCTGGTCAACGGCGTGTCAAGCCGGATCTGGGATCCTGTCTCCGGTCAGGCTGATTTCAAGAAGTCCGCCTGCCGCGTGGAGAAGGTTTAGTCCCGCCAAGGGGTGGGCTTTCGCCCACACCCGATCGGGGCCGTCACGCCGTAGGCGTGCCTTTGGCACGACAGGCCCCGAACCCCCTTTTTGATAAAGAAGAAGGGGATCCGGGGCATAGCCCCGGATAGGGTTCGGGGCGATAACCCCGATTTTCGTGAACCCTGGGGTTCGCCATGAAGCGCCGATCCTTTCTGATGGCCCTGGCGGCATTGGCTGCCGTTCCCGCGCGGGCGGCGGAACCTCCCAAGGGAACGCTACGCTTTCTGCGTCCTCCCGGCGCGGTTCCCGAGAGTCAATTCGCTGAGACCTGCATTCGTTGCGGGCAATGTGGGATGATCTGTCCCAACCGGGCTATCAATTACTTCGGCCTTGAAAGCGGGCTGAAAGCCCTGGACACGCCCTACATTCTGCCCCGGCAGCAGGCCTGTATCCTGTGCATGAAGTGTGGCCAGATTTGCCCGAGCGGGGCGTTGAAGCCTCTGGTCCGGGAGGCGGAAGACATTTTGGCCCATGTGAAAATGGGGCGGGCGCAGGTCGATGAGACGTTGTGCCTTTCATTCCAGGGCAAGACCTGCGGCGTGTGTTATCGCGCCTGCCCGCTTCAGGACGTGGCGCTTCGGGTTGGTCTCCTGGAACAGCCTCATGTCATGGACGGTTGCGTCGGCTGCGGTCTGTGCGAGCGTTCCTGCATTCAAATGCCGCAGGCCATTCGGATCATTCCTCACGAATACGGAGCTTGAGTTGCGCGTATCTCCCTGGAGACATCTCAACAAGTTACGCTGGGTCAGTCTGACCCTGGTGTTTCTGATGCTGATCCTGCTGCCCTGCATCCACGTCTATCAGAATCTTGTGGCCGCCCACGCCTACGATCTTCTGCCTGCGTCGGACAAAACGTTCTATGACGTGATGGAACGGATTACCGATCCCTTCGTGACCGACCCGGCCAAGAATCTCGACAAGATCAAGGGCACCACATGGTCGGGAACCTTCTTCGGGCTGAGACTCTCCGATCCCCTGGCCGTCGTAAGCCAAAGTGCGGCGGCGTTGAGCGTGTACTGGCCGTTCGTGGTCACGGCGTTGATCCCCATTGCCTTGACACTGATCTTTGGCCGGTTTTTTTGCGGCTGGCTCTGTCCCGCCGCCTTTCTTTACGAATTGGCTGACAAGTCCGCTACCTGGTTGCGCAAGACCGGATTCCCGTTTGCCGGGGATGGTAAAAACTTCAACCCCAGGTTCAAATATCTGGTGCTTGCGGTCAGCGTCATCGCTTCGGCAGTCCTGGGGACGGCGGTGCTGGCCGCCATTTATCCGCCAGCCGTGGTGGGGCGGGAGCTATATTACACCATAGCCTATTCGGGCGCGGGCGTGGGCGGCGTCTATTTTCTGGTGACGCTGTTGTTCGACCTGCTGGTGATCCGTCGCGGATTCTGCCGTTTTCTGTGTCCGGGCGGAGCGCTGTATTCGCTTCTGGGGCATTACCGTCTGGTGCGCATCCAGCGCAAGGTCGAGGCGTGCGATGACTGCACGCTGTGCAATCTCGAATGCCAATACGGGCTTGATCCCAAGCGGGACGGCTTCGGCCAGGAATGCAACAATTGCTCGGCCTGTATCGCGGTTTGCCCCAAGGATGCGCTTGCCTTCACCGTGCGGCTGCGGGACGCGCCCTACGCCGGGCCGGGGCATTTGGGCGCGGCCTATCGCCGGCAACGGGATAAAAACGCCACAACGAAAGAGGGGGCAGCCTGATGCAACGGCGAACCTTTCTCCAGAACCTTGCTCTTGGCACCACGGTAACGGCGGCGGCCACCACGCCCGTGGTTCTGGCGCGAACGCTGGCCCCGGACTCCGAGCCGGCGGCTCCGCCGTTTCATCTTCGCCCGCCCGGCGCCGATGCCGACGACAAGAAATTCATCGCCGCGTGTATCGGCTGCGGGTTATGCGGCGAAGCCTGTTCGGTGGGGGCGATAAAATTCTACACCCGCGCCGGCGGCCCCAAGGTCAACACCCCCTTCATCAATCCCAAGCTGAAAGCCTGCACGCTGTGCGGCAAATGCATGGAGGTCTGCCCCACGACCGCCCTGAGCGTGACGCCGCGCGACAAGATCAAGATGGGGCTGGCCCAGATTGACCGGCTGGCCTGTTATCCGTGGGTTGACCGGGGGGTATGCGGCGCCTGCGTCAACGTCTGTCCGCTGGGAAAAAAGGCGATGACCTTTGCTTTTGCCAACATGTACCGGCCTATCGTGCTGGATGGCTGCGTCGGTTGCGGCCAATGTGTCGAGGTGTGCCCGGAACCAAGCCTGCCGATCAAGATCGTTGACCGCTCTCTGGGAACCGTGGCACGACACAAGATCGTGGAGGGATAATGGGCGTGGTGGCAAGGGGTCTGGGGATCGTGGGGCTGGCCGTTCTGGCGGCGGGAGTGGGGCCGGGTCCGGCCTTCGCCCACCACATTCTCGGTAAGCCGGCCTATTCCTATACCGAGGATGGCAGCACTCCGCCCTCGGCCGAAATTGATGCCCTTATCGGCAAATACTCGCTCACCATGATGAGCTTTCCCGCCTTTCCCAAACCAGGGAAGGAGGGACGGATCAGCCTTTATGCGCGAAGACTCGATAACGGCAAGCCGTTCGACGGGATTGTCAAATTCACCGTCCGTGATGATTCCTGGTTCGCGCCGCCACCGGAGCCTCTGGGGGCCCAACGACTCGATGGCGGCGTGTTCCGCCAGGGCTTTATTGTCAGTAAGGCCGGGGCCTACTTTGTTACGGCTACCTTCGAGTCCGACGGCGAACCGTACATTGTCGATTTTCCCTTGCAGGTCGGCCAGACCTGGCCGGTCGTGCCGGTCATGGTGGCTGGTGGCATCGTCCTTTTGGTCCTGGGCGGCGTCAGCGCGGCTAAGCGCCGCCGCCGGTGAAAGCGAACCTGTTTAACCGGGTCGTATTCTGATGGAGAGCCTTACCAACCCCGTGATCTGCGTTGGCGTGATGACCCATCCAGGGTTGCCGGTGACGTGGGCGCTGGGGGTGGGGGTGGCCTTGCTTGCTGTCGCCGTTCGGGCGGTGTTCGCACCGGCGCCGGGGGGTGCCCACTCCCTTCGCGTAGCTTTGCCACATTTGCCAGGGCCGCGTTGGGGGCTGACGGTAATCAAGGCCCTGGTTGCAGCCGTGTTTCTGATGGTCATCGTCGCCGGTCTGTGGGGAAGCCCTTTGCCGGAGCGCAATCTGGCGACCACCCTTACGTGGACCGTGTGGTGGACGGTGGTGATTCTCTCGGTATTCTTTCTGGGTTCGGCGTGGTGTGCGGTGTGTCCGTGGGATACCCTCGCGGGCTGGCTGGTGAACCGCCGATTCGTGGGCCAGGGCGACGATGCCACGCGCCTGCATCTGAAGGTGCCCGGTTTTCTGCGGAGTGTGTGGCCTGCGCTGGGGCTGTTTGTCGGGTTGACGTGGCTGGAACTGGGGGTGGGTGTGACCATGGACCCGGCGGCGACGGCGCTGCTGGCGCTGGTGATGGTGGTACTGGCGGTATCCAGCCTAGCCGTGTTCGAGCGCAAGGCGTTCTGCCGCTATTTCTGTCCGGTGGGACGCACGATCGGGTTTTACGCCCAACTGGCCCCCGTCGCGTTGCGCCCCGTCGACGCGGAGGTTTGCGCCCGTTGTACCAGCCTGGAATGCTATCATGGGACCAAGAGCATCGCCCCGTGTCCAACTCATCTCACCATGGGCCGTCTGACCCAGAACACCTACTGTACTTCCTGCGGCAACTGCGCCACGGCCTGTCCCAGCGGTAATGTGGCGTGGCAGGGGCGCTCGATGGCGGCGGAGGCCGGCACGGGCGCTCGTCCCCATTGGGATGAGGCGTGGTTCATGCTGGGTCTCCTGGCTCTCACTTCGTTTCACGGCGTCACCATGATGTCGTGGTGGGAGTCGTCCGTGCAGACCCTGGGACGGATGATCGGTGATTCCGGGCGATTCCTGGTCACGTTTTCGTTTGGGCTTGCGGTCAGTATGGCGGTGCCGGTGGCCGCTTATGCCGTGGCCGTGGCGGTGACACAGCGGCTGGTGGCTACTAACGCCGCAGGCGTGCCTTCGGCCCGGAAAGCGGTGTCTTACCGCAAGCGGTTCTCGGCCCTGGCCTTTGCCGTGTTGCCGGTCGCGTTCGCCTATCATCTGTCTCACAATCTTATCCATTTGAGTCACGACACCGGTACTCTGGTCGGGACGCTGGGGAATCCGCTTGGGGTTGGATCCCTGCCGTTGACCCGGATCGAGCATCATCTCCTGGCGTTGCACCCGCTGCTCCCGGAGGCGGTGCTGTCGGCGCTCCAGGCCGGGCTGATGGTGTGGGGGTTCTGGCTGGCGGCGCGGATTCTGCACCAGCGGGGCCGGGAGCTGGTGGGATGGCGCCGGCTGCCCATGCTGGTGTTTCTCGGCGGCATGACCGCGTTCAACGTCTGGCTGCTTACCCATGACATGGTGATGCGGACATGATGGGGCGGCGCTGGTTTCTCGAATTCGGACTGCGCAAGACGGTCGAAGTCGCGGTCAAGGTGGCCGGAGGCAATCTTGCCAGCCCGCCGGTGCGATGGTTCCGTCCGCCCTTCGCTGGTGACGAAGGGGCGTTTCTGCTCGCCTGCACCCGCTGTGACAAGTGCATTGACGTCTGTCCCCACGGCGTCGTGTTCCGGTTGCCAGCCCGCTATGGGGTCCGGGTCGCGGGCACTCCGGTGTTGGACCTGCTCAACCGGGGCTGCCGGCTGTGCGAGGACTGGCCGTGTGTCGCCGCCTGCGAGCCTGCGGCGCTTAAACGTCCTGAATCCGGGGTGGGGCTTCCCCGTCTGGCTTTCGCCCGTATTGACCCCGCCGCCTGTCTTCCCTACAGCGGGCCGGAATGCGGCGGTTGTTCCGGCTCGTGCCCGGTGCCGGGGGCGCTCGTGTTTGAGCGGGGGGGCAAGCCGCGTATTCTGAGCGATCTGTGTGTCGGCTGCGGGTTGTGTCGCGCGGCCTGCATTGTTCATCCCAAGGCGGTGGGGTTGACAATACGAACTGGCGGGCTTCCGCCCGCACCCGACCGGGGTGATACCCCGGACCCCTTTATGGGTTGATGAAAAAAATGGGTTTCCGCACTCTTTTTGCCCTGGTCGCAGCCATCGCTGCGATGCTGTTCCTCAATCCCGGCCATGCCGCCGATGCGCTCAGCCCCTATTGGCAAAGCCACGCCGCCGATCCGGTGCACTGGCAGCCCTGGAACGAGGACACCTTGGCCGGAGCCCGGCGTGATCAACGGATGGTGTTTCTCTCCATCGGCTATGCCTCGTGCCATTGGTGCCATGAGATGGAGCGGGAGACGTTCCGCGATCCGGCGGTAGCCCAGGTTCTCAACCAGAATTACGTCAATATTCTGATCGACCGCGAAGAGCGTCCTGATCTTGATGCCTGGTTCTCGGCAATGCTGGTGGCCATGAACGGGCACGGCGGCTGGCCCGCCAACCTTTTGCTGACCCCAGATCTGGTGCCGCTGTTCGGGGCCAATTTTCTGGCTCCCGCTCCCCGGTATGGCGATCCTGGTTTTCTCGATGTCATCACCGCTCTGGCCGATACCTGGACCAGGGACCGCCCGTCAATTCTGAAGAACGTGGAGACGGTACGGGGTCAACTCCAGGCCCTGTCCCGGCCGCCTGATGACAGGAGCGGCCCGAGAGCCGTCGCAGGCGACCCGCGCGACCGCGCCGTTGCCGCGTGGCGGCGGCGGTTTGATCCGGAGTACGGCGGCTTCGACAATGAACCCAAGTTCCCGCAGCCCGTGGCTTTATCGGCACTGTTGCGGCGGGGGAGCCAGCGTCATGACCAGGCTCTGCTCGCCGAAGTTTACCGTACCCTCGACGCCATGGCCGCCAGTGGCGTGCGCGACCCGTTAAGCGGCGCCTTCTTCCGCTATGCCGTGGATCGTGCGTGGCGGATTCCCCACTTTGAAATCATGCTTGCCGACAATGCGATCCTGGCCAGCCTTTATCTGGAAGCGTTTCAGGCGTCGGGGCAGCCGCGATACGCCGCTGTGGCGCGGGCGATCCTGGGGGATCTGGAAAGCCGGTTCCGTCTGGCCGACGGCGCCTTTGCCACCGCCCTTGATGCCGACAGTGCCACCGAGGGTGGGGTCAGGGGAGAGGAGGGGGCTTTCTACACCTGGACCGCAGATGAAATTACCGCCGCCCTGGGACCAGCCGCAGCGCCCCCCGTCATCGCCGCGTTTCTGGACCCGCACCATGGCACGCTGCGGGGGCGAAGCATTCTCCGCCATCTGGACCCGCCCGACCGGTTGATGGAAACCGAGACCCGTCTGGCCGCCAGCCTGTCGCAACTGCGTACGGCTCGCGCCAGCCGGGAGCCGCCGCCCCGGGATGACACGGTCCTGACGTCCGGCAATGCCTTGGCGGTCAGCGCCTTTGCCAGGGCGGCGCGGGTGTTTGGTGATGGACATTACCTGGAAGTGGCCACGGCCGCCATGGACCGGTTGTTGGCAGCGGAGAGTTTGCGGCACGCCCGGCGCGGCGATACCGTGAGTAAAGAGGTGTTCCTGGATGACTACGCCTGTCTTGTCCAGGCGTTGCTTGATTTATTTGAGACGGATTTTGCGGTGTCTCACCTCGACCGCGCCCGCGAACTGGCGCTGGTCATGGTGAAGCGGTTTCAGACCGGCCCCGGACATCCGTTTTCCCTCACCCCGGCCGATGCCACGGAGTCCGCCATTCCGGTGCAGACCGTGCTTGACGAGGAGGGGCTGCCCTCGGGCAACGCCGTGGCCCTGGCGGCGTTACGCCGTCTCGCTCTGTTCGGTGCGGATGCCGACGGGTTCGGCCAGCGGGTGGAGGCGATCCTGGGCGGACTTGATGCCGCCGTTGCGCCGGGTCTGCTCATCGCGATTGACTTCAGCCCTGAGGCTGCCCGTGAGGTGGTGATCGTGGGTCACCCCGGCGATGCGGCCACCCGCGCCTTGCTCGATGTCGTGAACCGGAGGCTGTTGCCGGGCACGGTGCTGGCGGTGATCGGGCCGACAGACGATGACGGCAAATGGGCGTTGCTCACGTCCCGTCCTCTGATCGACGGCAAGCCTGCCGCTTATGTCTGCCATGACCGCCGGTGCGACCGGCCTGTTACCACCGCGACGGCCCTGGCGCTTCAACTTGATTCTCCGGCACCGTGACGGGGCGTCTGTTGCAGGGCTTTTCCTCTCACCCGCAGGGTGATGATGGGCTACCGCCCATACCCGTCCGGGGGCGTATACGAACGCGCCCCGGACCCCATTTTTTCTTCCAAATCAAATAGAAAGGAGATCCGGAGCCTCGCTCCGGGTGGGGTTCGGGGCGGCAGCCCCGAGAGCAACTGCCGAATTTAGGTTAATAAAGGTTCTGGGCTTGCCCCAAACAGGGGTGGGGTGGCAACTCCGTGATTATTCCCGCTTTGCCGATTTTTAAAAGTGCCCTGTACGACAAAGTTGACTTTACGCTTCCCATTCACCCATCCTGTCCATGGGGGATCGTCAGAACACGCAATCGCGCGGGATGCACGTTTTTAGGGAGGAAGAATATGGACTTCTGGCCTGCCGTCAAATCCTGCCTGTCAAAATATGCCACATTTCGGGGTCGTGCTAGCCGATCGGAATATTGGTATTTTTCGTTGTTTTGTTTTCTCATATCAATAGCTGCATCAATTCTTGATGTCGCGATATTTGGCGCCGATAGACAGTTCAATCCAATAAGTCTGGTCTCATCCCTTATATTTTTGATTCCAAGTATTTCCGCAGCCAGCCGCCGTTTTCACGATCTAGGCCGAAGTTATTGGTGGAGTCTTATCGGTATAATTCCACTAGTTGGAATAATTATCACCCTTGTCTGGTTTTGTACCAAAGGAACGAACGGTGCCAATCGCTTCGGCGAGGATCCCCTGGCCGGTAGCGAAGTGGCCCCGCCGGTTCCAAATCCAACATCGTGAACAGCGTTTTCCCACCTGTGGGCGTCACACCCGTTCTCCTTTCACCACCTGAGCCAGGAACCGGTAACTATCCTTGGGCGTGCGTTCCAGGGAGTCATAGTCGACCCGCACGATGCCGAAGCGCTTCGCCAGACCGAAGGCCCATTCGAAGTTATCGAGCAAACTCCAGCACAGATAACCCCGAACATCGCATCCGTCCTGAATGGCGCGGGCGACCGCTTCCAGATGGGCCTTGAAGAACGAGACACGTTCGGCGTCATGGACCACGCCGTCAGCCGAGACTTGGTCGTCATAGGCGGCACCGTTCTCGGCAATAAAAACTGGCGGGTTGCCGTAGTCACGCCGCAACTCGTTCAAGATGTCGCGAAGGCCGTCAGGCTGCACTGGCCAGCCCATGAACGTATAGTGCTCGCAATGGGGATCGCCCCACCCTACGTCGAATGGGCGGCCGGGTTCGTGCTTCATGGTCATGCGCGAATAATAGTTGATCCCGAGCCGGTCAATGGGAAACCGGATGGCCGCTTCGTCGCCAGGGTGAACGATATCCTTCATCTTCTCGGCCAACAGCGGCGGGATCTGCCCGCGCAACACGCCGTCGAGCGGCACGCGGTTCCATACGGCATCCCAGCGGGCGGCGGCGGCTACGGCCTCGGGATGGTCGTTTTCGGCGCGGCAGGGTTGCAGATTGAGAACTGTGCCCAGGTTCAGACCGGAATGCTCGGCCTGGATGGCTCGCAACGCGGCTCCCTGGGCCAGGTTCTGGTGGTGGAGCGCCCTCAGGATACCGTCCTCGCCCAGGGTGCGGCCCGGCGCGTGCTCGCCAAAGCCATAGCCGAAAATGGCCACCACGCTGGGTTCGTTCAGCATCATCCAGTCACGAACGCGATCGCCGAGGCGCTGGGCCGCCACGCGGGCATATTGGGCAAACGGCGCCACGATCTCTCGACCCAGCCATCCGCCCCGGTCCTCCAGTGGTTGGGGAAGATCCCAGTGGTAGAGGCAGGCTATCGGCTGGATACCAGCGGCGAGCAGACCATCAACCAGCCGGTCGTAGAAGTCGAGGCCCTTGTCGTTGACCGGGCCGCTGCCGCCGGGAAGGACACGTGGCCAGGCGATGGAAAAGCGGTAGGCGTTGAAGCCCGCAGCTTTCATCAAGGCGATGTCTTCGGGCCAGCGGTGATAGTGGTCGCAGGCGATGGCAGCCGTAGTACCGTCCTGGATTTTGCCGGCAGCTGCGAAGGTATCCCATACGCAGGGACCGCGCCCATCAGCGTCAAGCGCGCCTTCGATCTGATAGGCTGACGACGACGCACCCCATAGAAACGATCTGGGAAAAGGCGATGAGGTCATGATGTCACCTGCAAGAGATTGATGGCGTCGGACGAGCCGCCCGAACCCCATGTATAATTAATAAAGGGGCTTGGGACATAGCCCCAAACGGGGCCGGATGGCAATAACCCCACCCCACCTATCCGCGACGGATTTCCGCCACGAAATGGTTCGCGCCCTGGTGAAGTTGATCGGCCTGCTCGGCCAGAGAGCGGGCGGATTCATGGACCTCCACGGCGGCCTTGCCGGTGTCGGCGGCGGTGCGCACCATTTCGGTCACGTTGCTGACCACATCCTCGGAGCTGTCGGCGACGGAGGCCACGCTTTCGGATATCTCAACGGTTGCGGCGCGTTGACGCTCGACCGCCTCGGCCATATCACCCGCGATCGTATCAACGCGCTCGATAATGTTACGGATGGCCGCGATAGCGGTGACGGCGGCGTTGGTGGCGCTTTGGATGTCGTTGACCTGAACGCCGATATCCTCAGTGGCCTTGGCCGTCTGGTTGGCGAGGCTCTTGACCTCACCCGCCACCACGGCAAAGCCCTTGCCCGCCTCCCCCGCGCGCGCAGCCTCAATGGTCGCGTTAAGTGCGAGCAGGTTGGTCTGACGGGCGATCTGGTTGATGAGACCGACGACCTCACCGATCTGCCTGGCGGCGTCGGCCAGCCCTCGGACGATACCGTCGGTACGACGCGCCTCGGCCACGGCTTCCCGCACAATCTGGCTTGATGTACCGACCTTGTCGCCGATGACATCGACCGATTCCGACAGGCTCGTCGACACTTGGCCCATCGCACGAGCAATATGCGCCCCCGACGCCGACTGTTCCGCCGCGTGCTCGGCTTGGCGGCGGGTGGTTTCCGCCGTGTCGCGCAACACTGCGGACATCCCCTTCATTTTTTCGACGGCATGGCCGGCGGTATCCAGCAGTCGCGAAAACGTCGACTCGAAGCTGTCAGCCAGAGCGTTCACGGTTTTGCGGCGTTCCGCCTCGGTCTGTTCGCGCATTTCCTCCTGTTCGCGGCGCATTGCCTCCATGCGCTGGGCGTTGTGGCGGAACACTTCCAGCGCCGTAGCCATGTTGCCGATCTCATCGGTGCGGCCCAGCGCCGGCACTTCAATGGCGACGTTGCCGTTGGCCACCTCGCCCATGGCGTGGGTCATACTGACGATCGGAACGCTTATCATGCGCGAGATAATCAAGGTGGCAATGCTGGCGACGACAACGGCAATGCCGCACCAGATCAACACCAACAACTTGACGTTGTCGGCACCATCCTGCGCCTTGGCGAACGCCTCCTGGTTCACGCGTTGCTCGACGGCTGTGAAGCTGGTCAATTGAGCCGCCGCCGCTTCAAAACTGGAGTCGGCGCTGTTCAGAAAAAGCAATGCGGTCGCCGCATCGGTCGTAATCATGTCCATGACCTGGGACGCTGCATCCGCGTATTCCTTGATGGCCTTGCCCGTGGCCGCGACGGTATCGGCCTCATCCTTCACCAGGGATTGAGCGCCCTTGATCGTGGCCAGGCTCTTTGAAGCCGTCTCCATGCTCAGGCGGGACTTGTTGATGGCGGCGGTGACCGTTTTGACATCGGTGGCATTGGCCTGCCAGCTTATCGCCTGGTAGAGGAACAGGTGGGCTTCGTGAAGGGCTTTCATGGCCGAGGCTGTCAGTTCGGCCTTTACGTAAACTTCTTCACGAAAATTCTTGATAATGACCTTCTGCTGTTGGGCGGTGACGAAGGCCAGGGCCGACATGCCAATCAGGCAGGCCCCGATGATCAGCGGCGCCAGAAATACCTTCACCGTGATCCTGATATTGTTCAGTGAAGCAAGCGACCGACCCGCCATGACACCCTCCCCCATCCCGACCCACCGATCCCCGTGGAGACGGCAACCGCCTTCCCCACAGAGCGTGCGAGTTTCTATTTATAGATGCCGACCCCCAGAAGCATGTCGCCATCCACCCGGTGGATGAGAGAAGACTTGGCCTGTAATTTTTTCGTCAAGGGATTGACCCAGTTGTAATCGACCCAACCTTTGCCCGGGCCTTTGGCCGTCTCGACGAATTGCTTGAAGAATTCCCGGCCCTGGTTGTCTTTAATGCCGAGCATCGTCTTTCCGATCAGAGACTTGTTCCCTCCGTGGGCAAGCATGGTGCCCTGGAAATCCATGGCGAAGACATAAAGATCCCGGTCAACGAAGCCGCCTTTGGGATCATCGAACGCGGCGAAGGCTTTTTCCTTGCCAGCCGTT
>JADFXL010000071.1 GCA_015233585.1 Alphaproteobacteria bacterium
ATAACCCCATGATTTTTCTACATCCGCATGATCATGTCCTGCATCAACAGCCAAGTGTTGAAGGCCGTTACCCCACCGGCAAACAGAACCATAGGCACCACGCCCCACCCTGCCAAATCACGTCCTTCCGTCAGTAACCCTCGTCCCCGATGACGCAGAATTTGGGCGGCGACCCAGAACCCCCACACCATCAACAACGCTTGAAACGTAAACAGAACCGGCTCCGGCAACAGCAGATTGGCCATGTGGGCATGGCGTTCGGCCAAGGTCATCGGCTCCATCCCGATACCGAACGGATTGACCACCACATGCCAGAATCCGGCGCTCTCGCGAACCAGATGGTCGAGATTGTGGGCCAGATGGTAGGCGAACGCCACAGGCAGCATGGCGAATGCCAGAGAGGCAAATAATTTCCGGTACGCTATGGGCCCCGCCGCCAGCTTCAACGTCACCGCCACCACTACGGCGAAGACAAGGGCGGGAACCACCAGACAAACAATCATGCCGATGGAGAAGGCGGCCAGTTGCGGCACAGACTTACCCAGCACGCCGGAAATAACCTCCATGCTCTGGTGCCAGAGCGGCAACATGGTAACGCCATGGAACGAAGTCAGCGCCAATAACCCCAACATGAACCACGCCTCGTCCCAGTGGGGTCTGGCCCCAATCCGGGCCTCGGCCGCCATTGGCCGCAGCCGCCATGAAATATTGTCATAGGGGCACGCCTGGACACAGGCACCGCACGAGGTGCAATAGGTGTTTTGGGCAAAACGCCCCATGGTCAGATGGGTAGGGCACGGGTCGATCTGGGGGGTGCCATGATAACACTCCAGGGTCGTGCAGCGGTTGCATACGTCGCTGTCAACCGCGCGCAGCTCGATGGGCGCGAGTTGGGAATAAAACCCGATGGTACGCCCAACCGGGCATACATAGCGACAAAACCCCTTGCGCTCGAACAAAACCAGGAATCCGCTCGCCAACCCCACCATGACCAGAGCCAGCGCCGCCGTGATCACCGGGCTGGTGGTGACGCCCACCCCCAGTTCAAGCCAAGTCAGGCCGATAAACATGAACAGGGCCGGCCAAACGTTGCGCAACAGTCCCGGCATTTTAAGGTTGAGCCGCAACCGGCCCTTCCCTCGCCGCCACAGCCGGCCCTTCACCAGCCAGCCGGCCAGAGTGTACCAAGGACAAACCGCACACCACGCCGAACCAACGAAAAATACGGAAATGATAACCAGGGTCCACCATATCGTCCACGTCAAGGTGGTGGCCAGACTGCGCTCGGCCAGGGGCGTACCCCACAGACCGGAAGCGATTACCATGGCAAACACCGCTACCGCGATACTTTTCAGCCCCACCAGCACCCACGGGCCAGCGGTCATTGCCCGCATCACGGATCCCACTCCCGGCACTCTGGACAAGGTGAGGTGCCGGGCACTTGCCGACGGGGGTACCTTGGCGAAAACAGCATAAATCCCGATGGCTACCAATGCCGCGAAAACCCATTCCGACCATTCCAGCGGCAGACCGGGGAGAGTCATGAGATTTTCCATGCCCATGTCGTCCCCGTTCATGACCATGTCGGCGGCCATATTGTCGCTCCCGCCGTGGGTTGGCAGCAACAAACCTGAGGACACCAAATGTACGACATGGGCGAAGCTCATAGCGTCTCTCTTTGATAAAGGTTAAACCTTGAGGCGGAGTCATTGGATTTCAATCTGGAATCGCCTGTCCCAGCCACGCCACCAGATCCCCGGTAATGTGGTGGCAATGGCTGATATCGGCTGGCTCCGGGGCGCACCAGTCCGACTGGGCCACGGACGGGTGGCGCACCCATACCGTGGTCATGCCAAGCGCCGCCGCCGGGATCAGGTTTTCGGCGCTGTCCTCGAACATGGCAGCAGTGCGGGGGTCGATGGCATGGTGCCGCACCATCTGAGCATAGCTTTTGGGGTCGGGCTTGGGGATATAGCCGCCAGCCCGGATATCGAAAATGGCCTCAAAGTGAGCGGCAATCCCCAGGTGGGCCAGTACTTCGATGGCGTGGCGTTCCGAGCCGTTGGTAAACACCAGCTTGCGCCCCGGCAGGCGGGCCAGCGCTGCGTCCAATGCCGGGTTCGGGGACAGAACGCTGTGGTCCACGGCATGGACAAATTCCAGGAACGGCTCCGGCTCCAGGCCGTGGCGCAGCATCAGACCGCGCAGAGTCGTTCCATATTCTCGATAATATTGTTTCTGCAAGCGGAAGGCCTGATCCGGCTCCAGTCCCAGCGCCTGGGCGATGTAAAGCTTCATCCGGCGGTCAATCTGAGGAAACAGGCTGGCCGTAGCCGGATAAAGCGTGTTGTCCAGATCGAAGACCCAGGCATCAACCGAGTCAAAGTCCATTGGAGTTAAGATTTGTGGCAAGGTAAGTGTGTCTGGCAAGGGTTCTTCCTGGGGTTCGTTAGATCCTGTGGCCAGGGGCATGGCTGGCGCGTTGACCGGCGCGGGGCATAACGCCTAAAGTCGCGCAGACGCCGGAACGGCCAAGTATGGAGCATTCAAAGTGACGCGCAAGACTTTGCCGCTGTCCAGCAATTTTTCCACCAGTAATTTTTCCGCCGTCGTGGCCTCACTCTCCGGGCCGGCCCTGGATACCTTTCCGGGGCCGGTGTTGCTGCTTGGGGTCGATGGTGCCGTCGTCGCCGCCAATGCATGGGCCACTGGACTCGCCGCCGAGATTCAGGACAACGCGGAATTCCTGGCTGTGGCCAGGCTTGCCGCGCGTGAGAACACCACGACTCGCCATCAGGCTGAGATCCCGGCGCCTGATGGCGGGGGAATGATGCTTCTGGATCTGGTGCTTCTGCCGACCCATGAGGGGCAGGGTGTCCTGATCCTCGGGCACGATAAAACCCTTGAGGCAAACCTGCGCACGGCCCTGGTGGATTCACGACAGCGCTACAAAGACTTGGTAGAAATTTCCAGCGATTTCGTGTGGGAGTGCGACGCAGAAGGAAAGTTCGTGTTCGTTTCGGGCAAGGGCGTACTGGGGTATCAGGCCGAAGGTCTGATCGGGGGCGACTCCCGCTCGTTTCTGGCGGAACCGCTGGAGCCAGACCGGGTCTCGCCATTTCAGACCCATGTCCCGGTCGAGCAGATGGAACTTTGGCTGCGGCGTGCCGATGGGCACCTCGCCTGTGTCGTTACCGCTGCAACGCCCCTGTTTGGAGCCGATGGCTCCTGGCTTGGTGCTCGTGGGATTTGCCGGGATATCACCGGCGAGCGGGAACGCGAAGCCGTCATGGCCAACGCCCGCAACCGGGATCGCCTGCTCAGTCGCATCGTGCGTGTCATCAACGGCGAGATCGAGCCGGAAAACGTGCTGGCGACGGCCGCAATCGCACTGACCCGCAGCGTTCCCGAATCGGGATGTCAAATCTTCCGCCTCGACCCCCAGCGTCAGGGCGGCACATCTGGCTACCCGTCTGACAATGCGTTCTTCAATGCCGCCCACGCTGGCAACATCGGTGGCGACGCGGCCGTACAACCCGTCCTGGTCTCGTTCCAGGCCGGGGGCGCTCAGGTGGAAATCACCGCTGGGGAATGGCAGATTTTGGCCGCAGCGACCCGGTTTGAGAGAGTGATGAACGGATGCGTCTGTCTGTGGCGCCGAACCGACCACGCGCGCTGGCTTGACGATGAACGTATTCTGGTCGCCGCTATCGCCGACCATCTCGGTCTTGCCATCGCCAAAGTAGCAAAACATGCCATGATTCTCAATTTATCGCGAACCGACGGGTTGACAGGGCTGCTCAATCGCCGCGCGTTCATGGAAGACCTCAAACACCATTACCCCCGCTTCCGGCGCGAACAGAAACCAGCGGCTTTGATGTACGTCGATCTGGACAACTTCAAGCTTGTCAATGACAGCCATGGTCACTTGCGCGGAGACGAAGCGCTGATCCGGGTCAAGGATCTGTTGGTCGGGGTCACTCGTGCGACGGATCTGGTCGCCCGCCTCGGCGGCGATGAATTCGCACTATGGCTTGACGGAGCGGATGCCAGCGTAGCCCAGGAGCGCGCGCGCGTCCTGCTGGAACGAGGGGCTGTGTTGCGCGATTATTCCGGTAGCGACGATCGTCCGTTGCAAATGTCCATCGGCATCGCCGCTTATGATCCGTCGCAGCCGGAATCCCTGGAAGAACTGGTGGCTCGCGCCGATGCCGCCATGTATGCCGTCAAACGCACCGGGAAGGGCCAATTCCAGATAGCGCCCCCAGCCCAAACTCCGCTCGCTTCGTGAAAGAATGGGGTACCGCCCATACCCGCCTGGGGCCATTGGCCCCAGAACCCATTTTTTTGTTGTGAAATAAATGGGTTTGACTACACCTCTTGACTATCTGGCCGGAATCACTGAGAACAGTTACCGTCCTCGTCGCCCGGTAACGGCCGGTGACGTGGTCCGTCCTTGTATTGGCACGCCGTCTTCAAGGACGTGCCGTTTAACGAATCGAGCACCCGTCAATGGCTACACCAGATCAACCGATGGAAGGATTGCTGGCCGACATCGGCGGCACCAATGCCAGGTTCGCCCTGTGCGCACCGGGGGGAGATCCGCACTCCGCCCTCGTTCTGGCTTGCGCCGATTATCCAAGTCTGGTCGAAGCCGCCGTTACCTATCTTGAACGTGCAGCGCCGAGCGTTCTGCCGACGGTGGGCGCCTTTTGCATCGCCTCGCCGGTTCAGGGCGACACCGTTGCCATGACCAACCACGCGTGGCGCTTTTCCATTGAGTCGACACGGCGCACGCTGGGTTTGCAGTATTTGAGCGTCATCAACGATTTCGTCGCTGTCGGCCTCTCCGTCCCCCGTCTGTCCCCCCGTCACCGTACCAAAGTCGGCGGCGGTGTTCCCATCTCCAACGCGCCGGTGGCCATAATCGGGCCGGGCACGGGATTGGGCGTGGCGCTTCTGCTGCCGGTCGAAGGCCGCTGGCACGCTATTCCTACCGAGGGTGGTCATGTCACCATGACGGCGACAAACGAGGAAGAGCACACCGTCCTGTCCATTCTACGCCAGCGATTCGGCCATGTCTCCGCCGAACGGCTGCTGTCGGGACCGGGCTTGGTGAACCTCTACAACACCCTGGCCCAGATGGAGAGAACCATGCCAGCCCCGCTGGAGCCAGGCGACATCACTGGACGCGCGGTTTCCGGCGACGACCCGCTTTGCGTTCGCACCTTGCGTATGTTCATCGCCATGCTTGGCACCGTCGCCGGCAACCTGACCCTGAGTACGGGTGCCCTTGGCGGCGTCTACATTGCCGGAGGCATTGTTCCCCGGTTCGCCTCGACTGTCGAGGCAACGTCGTTCCGCGAGCGTTTCGAGGATAAGGGCAGATTCCACGATTACATCAGCCGCGTTCCAACCTACATCATTACCCATCCCTACCCTGCCTTCCTGGGTCTGAGCGGGTTGCTGTCAGCCTGATGGCGGGGCGCGAGAAACGACTGGCGATTGCTTGTCGAATAACGCAAAGGCTCGCACTATACGACGGTTGCAGGCTTTTGTTAACGAGGTAGTAACAACTTTATCTGCACAGTCAGAATTGCGTATTATACATACGGCGTCTCGATATCAAGAGCAGCAGGGTTAACAAGTGGCTATTGGCACCATCATCGTTTCGAGAGAAAAAACCGAGATCGCTCCAGCGAAACGATTGCCGAACAACATCCGCTTTTCCCTAAAAAACAACCGGGTGGCAATCAAGCTGGTCAACCCTCCGATTACCGAAAAGCTGGTCGTTCGTGGGCATACGCTGACCAACACCACACGAGTAGCCAGCGCCATGCTGGCCGCATTTCTGCGTGACAAGATCATCTTCCGGCGCCCCGATTCCCCAGACCTGGGCGCTATTTGGGAACGTCTGCAATCGGCCTATGACCGGGTTTACGTACCTAATTCCTGGATTGCTGTTTACGTCAATGGCAAGCCCTTGCTCACAACTTCCGAACGGGAACGCCCAATTCCCGACATCCAGGCCCGGATCGATCTAATCAACCGGATCGAGCTTCTCGCGGGTGGTGGCGATGTCTCGGATGCATTGCTACGACTGGTACTGAAGGACATACTCGATGAGAACAAGGAACTGGTTCTGCACCACGAAAGTCAGACGGCCATCGTTTTGACCGAAACGCTCAACTCCGTCAAGTTCGCCAGTCTCGAACGCACCGCCGGTATGAAACGTTCCGTTTCCCTCTCCGTGGCCACAAACAAAACCCCGGTCACGATTCCGGTCATGCTGGCCGCTGCTGCGGATCTTCTGGAAGTCATTGACCTGAGTGAATTTCTCAGCCCTGTTCGCATCGCGGCCGCCTCCAAGGCCTCGCCTGGTGCCCCTCCTATCCCCATTGCTCAGTACGAGGCGGCCACCATGCGGCGCCGCCAGCTCACCGAAGTCATCAATGGTTTTGAGAAAGCCTACCACATCCACTATCGCCCGGAACGTCCGGCCTGTCTGGATCCTGTGGCGTTTCTGGCAAGCATCAGTTCCACCAAATAAACCGCCACGCGGATGCAGCCCGAACTGTGCCAGCATCGAATGGGCGGCCGCTGATTTGTCGCTCCAAAGAGGAAAATCTCAACTCGCCAGGTCCGAGTCATGTACAGACGTGGCCATTTTTGCGCCATGTCCCATCTTTGCCTTGGATACCGCCGCTGTTGCCGCCTTAGGCTGGCTTTCAAACAGCACGGTTATATCACCGCAGAGTATCGCCTGATCCTTTCCACGTTCTTTGGCAGTGTACATGCGCCGGTCCGCCCGTTCCACCAGCGCCGACCAACCTTCGCACGAATCGGCCAAGCGTTCAGCCACGCCGATACTGGCGGTCTGAACCAAGCCGTCAGGCCTTGTGCCAAGCCCGGTGGAACGGAGCCGTTGAACGGCCTTGTAAGCGCCTTCGCAATCGGTAAATGGCATGATGACCAGGAATTCCTCTCCGCCCCAGCGCACCAGAACGTCATTTCGCCGCAGCATGAGTCGCAATGACTCTGCCGCCATGCGCAAGGCGCGGTCTCCTTCCTCATGCCCGAACAAATCATTTATCGACTTGAAATTGTCCAGATCTATAAACGCTACCGCAATCGGTCCATCGGCTCGTGCCACCGCGACATACAGCATTTCCATCAATTCTTCGCCCACCCGTCTCGTATAGGCTCGGGTCAACAGATCGCGTGCCGCCTGATTGACAAGCGCGGTCATGAAATGAAGTTGGCTCATACCCGCGAGCGTCGCCGCCACGCCAAGCAGCAGCAATAGCCACAACGCACCAAAATAGGAATTGAACGGCAATATGGGATAGCCAACCACGGCTCCCAATGACACGGCCAGCATCATTGGCCCCGAAAACAGGATTCCCTCGACCAGGGTGATCGGAAAAACACTAAGACCAACGACCATCACGAAGGGGAGGAATGCATAGCCTGCGGCCACCATCCCAGCCGTTCCTTCCGTCGGATAGAGGTACAGAACCCGCAGGGACGCTGTGAAAAAAGCGGTCGGAATGATTTGCAGAACCAGCAAGGCACGGTGCGCAGAACCCACCTCGTCCGTATCGTGAAAGCCGAGTGCTACGGCAATAAACGCAAGGGTAGCCACGCCGCGCAACGATGCCAGCCATATACACACGGGGCCTGTAAATGCGATTGCATCAATGGCGATCCACAGCGGCGTCAGGATCGCGAACGTCATGGCGATCAGCCGCACCCGCGAAACGATCAACCCAGCCCGCCGTTGTCGCACCAGAAGTGAATGGCTACTCGGCAGTAGCAGACCTATAAGAAGGTCCGCCGTCAAGTCCCCGAACAATCGAGCAACTGCCGCCTTTCCAAAAGCCACCAACCCGTTCACGCCAACACCTCCGATCGTTAACATTATGATAGTGCGGCGGTTTGGGGTAGTGGAGAATTAAGGACATTATTAAAAATATCGCGATTATCAAGGGGTGATCCAGAATCTTGTTCTTTCTGGACAGCTTTGATCCTGGCCATCCCCGCGCTGCCCTGGAGGAATACCAAAAAGCAGCGCCAGAATACTGCTCTTAACTCCCTATAATGTCAAATATATACAAAATTATATCTACATCGTATCGATATCAAAACAAGATGAATGAAAATAAAATGGATCCGTTACTCAGTTTTTTTCTTTTTTGGTTTATTTTCTTTTTTCTTTTCATCACCTTTTTTTCCTTCCTTCGGTTTATCAGGTTTGTAAACGCCGCCGGACTTGCTTTTGTCAACCTTGTTGTTCTTTTTATGCTTTGCGCAGTCTGTAAACCGGGTATTAAGTGGCAGGTATTGGACCGCATTTTCGTTAGTGACCGATCCCATCACCAGCTTGGTTCCGGTGACCATTTGACCTTCCACCGCAGCCTGAATCGCCTTAGTGATATCTTGGTCGGCAGCGTCCAGATCCGGCCCCCGCTGGCCCAGGGGCACCGGATGTGCCGTCAGAACGGTAATAAAGGCATCCCGAACCCTGGGGGCAAGTTCACAGAGTTTTGTAAACTCGTTGCCATGGCGAATCGCGACGAACGGTGTCACCGGCATGTATTGGGGAAAGCCAGACCCTTGAACGGGAGCCAGCATTGGCTCCAGTTTTACCATTGCAGGCTCGGTTGACTCCTCATCGAACCCCTTGTCGCTGGCACCGTGAGCGGCACCGTGGGCGGCACCATGTTCAGCGCCGTGGGCGGCACCATGTTCAGCACCGTGAGCGGCGCCCTCGTTAGCCAACACGGGCCGTGCAAGCACCATCATGGCCATACATGTCGCCACGAGCCGCATTCTGGTACACCACGAGTCGTCCATCCAATCCTCGTTCCTGTTCATCGCCCGCGACTTGGCACTTGATATTACAAACCGACCCCCGTCAATACAAAGCAGCAAAGCTGATTTTTGTAGTCGAACGGGTTTGTTAAGCTGAATATGGTCGCATACCTTGAGGACAGCGCCGTTGGGGCGCTGCGGGTCGGAGGCAATAATCGTCATGGGCGTGAAAAAAAGAACGTGTTGCGAAAAATTTGCATAGATATGTTTATGATCAGTAGCTTTATCGTCAGGATCGCGTGATGGATCCGCTTCATATGGCGTTATTATCGGCAGCTTTGCTGGCCACCGGTGCCGTGGCTGGCCTGCTGGCCGGTCTGCTGGGGGTCGGCGGTGGTATTGTTATCGTTCCCACTCTGTATTATCTGTTCACCCTGCTGGGGATCGACGAGACAGTGCGGATGCATGTGGCGGTGGGAACCTCCCTCGCCACCCTCATTCCGACCTCGATCGTCTCGATGCGCGCGCACGCAAAGCGCGGCGTTGTCGATCGCGATCTGTTGAAATCTTTGGGGCCCTGGATATTCGGCGGCGTCGTGATCGGGACCGCCTTTGCCGGTTGGGTCAAGGGACCGACCCTGACCGGAGTATTTGCCGTCATCGCCCTGCTGGTAGCCGCCAACATGGCTCTGCGGCCAGAAGGCATAACCCTTGCCAAGGATCTCCCGCCCGCCCCCTATCGCCATGCCGTCGCCGTCGCCGTAGGCGCCTTTTCGGTCATGATGGGGATCGGCGGCGGCACTTTGACCGTGCCGATCCTGAGCGCCTGTTCCTATCCTATCCGCCGCGCCGTGGGTACCGCGAGCGCCATCGGACTCCTCATTGGCCTGCCCGGCGCCCTCGGCTTCGCCTGGAACGGCATCGATATGCCGGGTCGTCCGCCAGCAACGCTGGGCTATGTCAACTGGATCGGTTTCTTGCTGATTGTGCCCACAACCATGGTCCTGGTCCCAGTTGGTGCGCGCATCGCCCACGCCATCAACCCCGCCGGATTGCGCAAGTTGTTCGCGTTATTTCTGTTCATAACGTCGCTTCGCATGATCGCGGCACTTGTAAAATAGTTCTGGCGGCAGCCGGAACGAACGAAGATCTTTACGTTTTATTTCCTGTACAGTTCGTCGGGATCCTTTTCGACCGGAGCGATGATGGCCAGCGCGCCATCCCGCACCGCCGTATAAAAGCAGTTGCGGCGTCCGGTGTGGCAAGCGACCCCTTCCTGGTCCACCAGCACCAGCAAGGTGTCGCCGTCGCAGTCAATGCGCAGATCCATCAGCTTCTGAATCTGGTTCGAACTTTCGCCCTTGCGCCATAGTTTGGCTCTGGATCGTGACCAGTAGCAGACCCGGCCCGTGGCCAGAGTCTCGGTGACGGCGTCCCGGTTCATCCATGCCATCATCAACACTTCGCCGGTATCATGCTGTTGGGCGATAGCCGGAACCAGACCGTTGGCATCAAACTTGATCGCATCAAGGATCGGCGACGGGACGGACATGAATGGACTCCTGGACCTGAGGACAGGGTAAATCCCTGCCGGACAAAAAAGATGATATATTGCAATCCATCGCTGGCGCAAAGAGGCCATCACTGGCGTAAAGGGGACTTACCGGGCATGACTCCTGAGACCATTTTCCCTGGGCCACACCACGACCACGGCCATTGCGTCGCGGCGGCGCTGGACGCAGCCGATGGTTTGTGCGCCCGGCGCGGCGTGCGCCTCACCACCCTGCGGCGGCGGGTGCTGGAACTGGTGTGGGGCCAGCATGAACCAGTGGGGGCCTATCTTCTTCTGGAGGGGTTGAAGGCGGAGGGCCGTCAGGCGGCACCGCCGACCGTTTACCGGGCGCTGGATTTCTTGCTGGAACAGGGGTTGATCCACCGTATTGCCCACCTTAACGCCTTTGTTGGCTGCCGCCAGCCCGAACTCCCCCATACCGGGCAGTTCCTGGTATGCCGCCGCTGCGGCATCGCCGCCGAGATGGACGATAGCAAGGTCCGCGCGGCCATCGAACACGGCGCCAGGGCGGCGGGCTTTACCGTCCATAACTCGGTGGTCGAGATTGAGGGGGTCTGTGCCCGGTGTCAGGAGTCGGCGGGGTCTGGGGAGAAAGAGGAGAGGGGGGAAAGTGCGTATTTTGCGCAGAACCGATTTCACCCTACAAGATCTGGCTAGACGTGTCAACGGGCGATTTCGGCGCAGTGCCAGTCTTTATTCAGGATGCCTTCCTGTGGCGGCAGCTACCGCCCGATAGGAGTGAAGTTATGGGCCAACTGGATCGTATCACTTTGAATCCAAATGTGATGGGCGGTAAGGCGTGCATTCGTGGGATGCGAGTCACGGTCGGCATGGTTGTGAACCAAATTGGGTCAGGACATAGCATCGACGACGTTCTCGCCGAATATCCCTATCTGGACCGCGAGGATATTCAGCAAGCATTGCTCTACGCCGCATGGCGCGGGTTGGGGAGCGCGAGATTCCGTTGACCAACGCCTGAGCGTTTCTGTCGTTGCCATTGCTGGATTCGTCTCCCTCCCCTATTTCAGCGCGTTGTGGATCAAAAACGTCCCGAAATCCACCGGCTTGACCTTGATCTTGCTGATATCGCGATTGGCCAGAGCCTGGGCAATCAAAAGGTGGTTCTCCACATCGGTAGGCGAGACCTTGAAGATTCCCACCGTACCCTTGAGCCTGGGGTATAGCATGGGATCAATGGCCTTGCCCTTGCGTCCGAGCTTGGCCAGCACGGTTTCCTCGTCCATGGGGTGTTCGATTTCCTGGGATTTGACCAGGGTCCAGTCGGTCTCGCCGGCCCAGCCGTCCTTGATAAGGGACTCAACCGCAGCATCGCCGTCGACGCAGCCAACCTTGAACAGATTCTTGCCCAGCCCGACGTCGGCGCCCCATTTGCACAGCTTGGCGCTGCGAGCGACATAAAGGGTGCTCATGCGTTATGCGCCCGCAACTGAGCCAGCCCCTGGTCAAGATCGGCGATCAGGTCGTCGGGATCTTCCAGTCCCGCATGAATGCGCAGGGTAGGACCGGGCGGATTCCATTCGGTGGCCGTGCGGACGATATGGCCTGTGGTAGGGATAATCAGGCTCTCGTACCCACCCCAGCTATAGCCCATGGCGAACAGTTCCAGGCTGTCGAGAAACGCATCCACCGCTACTTTGGGAACGGGCTGCAGGCACAAACCGAACAGTCCGCACGCACCGGAGAAATCGCGGAGCCACAGCGCATGACCGGGATCTTCGGGCAAGGCCGGGTGCATGATGTGGGCGACTTCGGGACGGTGACGGAGCCACTCGGCGAGACGCAGGCCTGTCTCCCGATGCTGTCGCAGACGCACCCCCAGCGTGCGCAGCCCGCGCAGTCCCAGCCAGGCCTCCTCCGACCCGGCGCTGTAGCCGAACGTGGCCACGTTGGTCTTGACCTTGTCAAACAGGGATTCGGTGGTGGTGATGATGCCCAGCATGGCGTCGGAGTGACCGACAATATACTTGGTCGCTGCCTGCAACGACACATCGACGCCCTTCTCGAACGGCTTGAAGAACAGCGGTGTGCCCCAGGTGTTATCCATAATCACCACACAGCCGTGATCGTGGGCAACGTCGGCGATGGCCGGAATGTCCTGAACCTCGAACGTGAGCGAGCCTGGAGACTCGACTACGACGGCGCGGGTTTCCGGGCGGAT
>JADFXL010000072.1:0-9244 GCA_015233585.1 Alphaproteobacteria bacterium
ACTGATTTGCGATACACTCTGTCTGCATCGGGGAACTCCTCTGCTGTCGTCTAATCCTTTGTTGCAGAAGAGATTTTACCGATTCAGAGCCCCGATGCACCTATATTCTGTGAGATATTCGGGCTAATCGTTCACGGGGGATGGAGAGACGAGAAAAACCGGGCTGGTCAGAACCAGCTTGATGAGATTTGTTTGCCGCGTACAATCGATTTTGTAGAATAGGCCCTTTTTAGTTGCGACATGGAGTACTGGTACCGTGCCGAGGCTGAGGTCTGTAACGTCTCTGGTGCAGCGGCGCAAAATCCGTCCGGCTAGGGTCCAGGGACCAAGTCCCTGGTGGGGGGCCACGGGACCTAGTCCCGTGGGTTCATCCAGGCTCAATAGCCCGCCACACGGCTATTGCCTGAACCGTCTCGGCAACATCGTGAACGCGAACGATCTGCACGCCCTGACGAACCCCGGCCAGAACCGCAGACAGCGATCCCCCCAGCCGTTGCCCCGGCGCTTCGTCCCGGCTGAGGCGAGCGATGAAGCTTTTCCGCGACGCCCCCAGCAGAACCAGACACCCCAACCCCTGGAACAGCGTCAACCGCCCGAGTATTTGCACATTGTGAGCCACCGTCTTGCCAAAACCGATACCGGGATCGACGCACAGGCGGTGAGGCGGAATACCCATGGCGACACAGGCGGCGACACGCTCCGCCAGGAAGTCGAACACGTCCAGCGGCGCGGCGCGATAGTTCGGGGCCGTCTGCGTGGTGTGAGGATCCCCCTGCATGTGCATCAGCACAACCGCAGCCTCGGACGCGGCAGCCACCGCCAACGCCTGCGGATCGCTCAGAGCGGTAACGTCATTGAGGATACGCGCCCCGGCCTCCAGCGCCAAAGCCATGACCGCCGCGTGACGGGTGTCAATGGATACCAGGGCGCCTCGCTCGGCCAGGGCGCGTACCACCGGCACCACCCTCGCCGCTTCGACTTCCGGGGCGACCGACTCCGCACCGGGACGAGTCGACTCGCCACCGACATCAATGATGTCGGCACCGGCCTCCAGCATGGCGATGCCGTGAGCCACCGCCGCAGCCACTTCCGCATGGGTGCCACCGTCGGAAAAGCTGTCGGGCGTGACGTTGATGATACCCATGACACGGGGACGGTCCCACGTTAAACCCGCAAACGGTGGCCTTGGCGCGGCGCAAGCCTCAAGGACCGCCGCGACGTGAGCCGCCACCGGAGCGCCTTGCTCCGCCGCCCAGGCAGTCACTTCCGCCAGGGACGCCTCGGTCACGCGCACCCGGTCCCCATCGCGCACCAACACATCGCAGGCGGTGAACAGCCGCGCCCCTCCGGCCAGCCTGCGGCCACGCTCAAAGCCCAGACCCGCTGGCGCGAGATAAAGATTCCCACGCTCGAAGGAAAAGCACTGTGGCAAAACGGGGTAGCGTTGGAAGGGATCGGCCAATTCCATGCCTGGCTCACAAGGAGTATGGGAATATGTGCGACCAACCGGGGCGTCAGCCTGCGCCAGCAGAATTATGGTCTCTTCTAAAATCGGCAACAGGTGTCTGCCACCCGAACCCGCCTGGGGCTACGCCCCAGTACCCCTGATGTCAGGCGAACGCTTATTCATGATAATTAACCGAAAGTAGTAAGAACGAGGGCCTGAGGCCCTCGCGCTCCCCATTTATCTTATTAACGGGGAGCGTGAGGGGCCAAGGCCCCGCACATCTTTATCTTCTGATTTATGGGGTACCTGTTCCAGCGTCACCGATTTTTCCAAGTACCCCATAGACGACGCCAACCACCTATTCCCTATGCACCCGGCTGAGGCTCCGGCCCCGGAGGACCAAAGGAGGGCTTGCCGCCGGGTGCGCCGCTGGTAGGCACCGACGCGCGACGCTCCCTGTCCTTTGGAAAGTCGTCATAGTCGTTGCGAATAATCGTCTCGCCTTTGAGCAGGGTAGTGATCTCATCGCCGCTCAGCGTCTCAAACTCAAGCAATCCGTTAGCCAGCGTATCAACTTCGCTTCTGTACGTGGTCAAGATCTCCCGCGCCCGTGCATAGCCACCATCGACAATGCGCCGGATTTCCTCGTCCACCTGACGGGCGGTATTGTCGGAAATATTCTTATGCTGGGTCACGGAGTGCCCAAGAAACACTTCCTGATCCGCCTCGCCATAGGCGAGCGGCCCCAGCTTGTCGCTCATCCCCCACTCGGTCACCATGCGGCGGGCAATGTCGGTCGCCATCTTGATATCGGACGATGCGCCTGTGGTGACCTTATCCTGCCCGAACTCCATCTCCTCGGCGACGCGCCCCCCCATGGCGACGGTAAGGTCCGCCTCCAGCTTGGCCCGCGAAGTGGAAATGCGATCCCCCTCGGGCAGACGCATGACCATGCCCAGGGCACGGCCACGCGGAATGATGGTGGCCTTGTGGACCGGATCGGAGTACGGCGAGTGAATCGCGCATACGGCATGACCGGATTCGTGATAGGCGGTGAGGCGTTTTTCCTCATCGCTCATGACCATGGAGCGGCGTTCGGCCCCCATCATCACCTTGTCCTTGGCAGACTCGAACTCGCCCATGGTGACCACGCGTTTGCCGCGCCGCGCGGCCAGAAGGGCCGCCTCGTTCACCAGATTGGCCAGATCGGCACCGGAAAAGCCCGGCGTACCCCGCGCGAGAATCTTGGCATCCACATCCGGCCCCAGCGGCACCTTGCGCATGTGGACCTTGATGATCTTTTCCCGACCCAGCACGTCGGGATTGGGCACGACGACCTGACGGTCAAAGCGCCCCGGCCGCAGCAACGCCGGGTCCAGCACGTCGGGCCGGTTGGTGGCGGCGACCAGGATGACGCCTTCGTTGGACTCGAAACCGTCCATTTCCACCAGCAACTGGTTAAGGGTCTGTTCGCGCTCGTCATTGCCGCCACCCAGCCCGGCGCCCCGGTGACGGCCGACCGCGTCGATTTCATCAATGAAGATGATGCAGGGAGCGTTCTTCTTGCCCTGTTCGAACATGTCGCGCACCCGGCTGGCACCGACGCCCACGAACATCTCGACGAAATCAGAGCCGGAGATGGTGAAGAACGGCACATTGGCCTCCCCGGCGATGGCCCGTGCGAGCAGAGTCTTGCCGGTTCCGGGAGGGCCTACCAGCAAGCAACCCTTGGGAATTTTACCGCCCAGGCGCTGGAACTTCTGCGGGTCTTTAAGAAACTCGACCACTTCTTCGAGTTCCTGTTTGGCTTCATCAATCCCAGCCACATCCTCGAACGTCACCCGCCCGGTTTTTTCGGTCAGGAGACGCGCTCGCGACTTGCCAAATCCCATGGCCTTGCCGCCCCCGGACTGCATCTGGCGCATGAAGAAAATCCACACGCCGATCAACAACAGCATCGGGAACCACGACAGCACCACGCTCCAGATCGTCGGTACGTTTTCCTCATCGGGCAACGCGGAAATTCTCACCCCATTTTCCCGCAACGATGTCACGAGATTGGGATCGCTGGGCGCATACGTGGAGAATGCCCGGCCATCATTGAAATGGCCGTTAATGGTGCTGCCCTGAATAACGACGTCGCGTATTTCGTGGCGTTCAACTTCCCCAAGGAAATCGGAAAACGCCAGACTCGACTGGGGACCACGCGTAGACGACGTTTGAAACAGGTTGAACAGCGCCACGAGCAGAAGGCCAATGATGATCCACAGCGCAAGATTTTTGCCGGAGTTCAAATTCGAGGCCCTTCCATGGCTCTAAACCGAAAATTACGGACCGCCCGACGACATCACATCTATTTAGATAGGTCAGAATTACGATAACACAAGTGAGGACAGGACGGTAGTCATGGGCCTGACCGGAGCAAACACGACACGGCAGGGTGTCGGCCAACGACTCTCCTCCCTACGGTTATAACCTACGTTCGGCACGGCGAGAATACCTTCCTCGTCAAAAATCGCCGGGAGCGTTGGCCGCACCTGCGCAGGCACCCAGCGCACCAAAGAACGCCCCCCCTTTTTTCTCGATATCGTCCGCCACCCAGTCACGCCCAGCGCGGCCACATACCGGCCAAAACCCATTTCCGGCCCCGCCTCGATCAGGAAACGCCCATCCCAGTGCTGGCGGAGCGACGATACCAGCGGCAGCGCCGCCGCCACTCTGGCCGATTCACGACAAACCAGTACGCCATCCTCCCCTTGTGGCACGATCCGGCAGCCACCAAGAGTCACGCCCCCTCCCGACATTCCGCCCGCTAATTGCCCATTCACCAGGAGATGGTACAGCCGCTCCAGCCGCTCAAGTCGCGGCGGATAAAGCGCCCCGCCGACGCAGGTTATCACCCCGGCCAGCGCCCGCAGGCCGATTTCCTCCGCCGCCTGAACCAGGGGCACTACGCCCAGCCGGACGAATCCAGCCGGGTCCAGGGCGGCCGCGCGGGCCAGCACCGCCGCCACCGCCAGATCGAGTGCCTGACGACTCCGTCCAAGACGCTTGGCCGTGGCCGTCAGGCAACTTACCGACAGTCCCTCTGTCCCCAGCAAAGGCAGCACGGTATGACGCATTCGCACGCGGCGGAAAGCGGAGTTGTGGTTGCTGGGATCGCTGATCCAAGGTTGTTCAAACGCGGTCGCGGTGGCTTCAAGCCGTTGTCGCGGCACCGCCAGCAGCGGCCGGATGAGGCGGGCATCATCCAGAGACACGATCGGAGCCATGGCTGAAAGCCCCGTAACCCCGCTACCACGCCCCAGCCGTAACAGAAAGGTTTCCGCCTGATCCTCGCTATTATGGGCCACAGCCAGATGCAACACTCCATGGAGCCGGCACCATGCCATCATCACGGCGTAACGTGCCGCCCGCGCCGCCTGCTGAACCGCCTTCGTGATCGGTGGTCCCGGCAAGGGGAGGATATGGTGTTCAATTCCCCGTTGCCCCAGCCATTGAGCTACCCTCTCGGCCTCCAGCCTGGAATCGGGGCGCAGGCCATGGTCAACGGTCAGTGCCGCAACACGCCCGCCCCGCTCACGAACCCACCGGTCGAGAAGCAGACACAATGCCATGCTGTCAGCGCCGCCAGACACACCGATGGCCACCCGTACCCTGTCTTCAAACGGGCCGAACGCCGTCATCAGGACCGCAAATTCAGCAGCGGCTAGGGCCAGGCCCGGCATTTGAATGCCTAATTCAAGAAGAGAGGGGGGCGAGGATTGTGTGTATTTGGGCAATCGCCCCGAACCCCATCTGGGGCTATACCCCAGGCCCCCTTATCTTTTGTCATGGGGGGCTGTTTTGCGAGATGGGGGAGAACACACGATCTAGTGATCTAAGGGCATGGAGCTATCTGCAAGCGAATTTCTTCCGCTCCACGGCAGCCCGCTGCTTGATGTCGGCAGAAGCGTTGCGGAATTCGCTCCCCAGTTTGCCAAACGCCATGCAAGCGTCAGCCACACGATCGAGCCGGGCCAGCGACAACCCAAGTTTCAACACATTGTCCGCCGCTTTGCCGCTTTTCGGGTATTTCTGGTAACCCTTGGCAAACGCAACGGCCGCTTGACGAAAATCACCGCGCACGAAGAACGTCTCGCCAAGCCAATACTGTGCATTGCCAGCCAGCGCATCGTCGCCGTGCGCCTCCAGGAAGCTCGCAAACGCCCGTTCGGCACCTGGAAAATCGCGTTGTCCCAGCAGGGAATATGCGTGTTCGTACTGTTCCTTGGGAGTCCCTTCGGGAAGCGCTCCGCTTCTGGCATTCCCCGCCCCCGCATCTTCCGCCGCCGTTTTGCCAAACGCGGCGACGGCATCGGCTTCAGCGCCAGGACGTTTACCGGCGGCTGCCGGCGGCGGGAGATGGGAGTCCGACGCCGATGGCGTGGAACCCGCCGCCGATGGCCCGAGTCGGCTCTCGATCTCTTTCAGCCGGAAGTCAACGTCCGCCACCAGTTTATCGAGGCGGGTCCGCAATTGGGTAATCTGAAAATTGGCTTCCTCGACCTGACCGTTCATGTTGGTCATGATCCGCTCAAAACCGTTGACCCGTTCCTCCAGGTGAAGCGCCGTATCACCACTGATCGGGGGCGGCTCCGCAGACACCGCGGACTCGCCGTTCGTCGATCCCGGCGAGCCGCTGCGATAAAGCTGCCGCTGAATCAGCGTAATATCGCGTTCGAGTCGCTCCATACGGTCGAGAAGAGGCCGCACATCTTCCTGTGCCAAAACCGGAGGAACGGCTCCTGGGAAAAAGGCAAAAATAGCAGCAGCCGAGGCCACCGCGCGCAACCAATTCAAAGAGAAGTCTGTCACAATGAACCTCGCTATTCACCGGCGAGCAAGCCACACGAGCCTCGCCCCCCCAACAGCGGCACGAACTTTAATCTTAAAACAAGGATTTAGGACACAATTACGGCTAAACTAAGGCACGCGTCGCCGCCTCCCTCTGTCAGAGGGAGGCGGCGAACGAGCACCAGTTTTATTTTATATACGCGTCAGGACGCTGGACCGGGATTAACGGCGGCCACCGCACGACGATTCTGCGACCAGGCGGACTCATCATGCCCCTGAACCGCCGGACGCTCCTTGCCATAGGTTATGGTTTGCAGACGAGCTGCCGCCACACCCTGGGACGTCAGGAACTGCTTGACGGAATTGGCGCGGCGTTCGCCGAGAGCAAGGTTGTACTCACGCGTGCCACGTTCGTCAGCATGACCCTCAATACGCACGGGAACTGACGGATACTTGTTCAGCCACACCGCCCATTTTTCGAGAACCGGGCGACCCTCTGATTTGACGTCGTACTTGTCAAAATCAAAGAAAACTCGGTCCTGACCAACCGTCGCCATAAAATCGGCTGTGGAACCAGGGACGATTTGATTAGTGGCGGTAGCGTTGGTGGTGGCGGCCCTCACGGGCTGCTGAGCGACTCCGCCACCCGTCTGGGCAGCGTTTTGGTCAGACTCGGACTCGCACGCGGCAACCAAGGCAACAGCCGCTAAGAGGCTCAAAAAACGCATCTTCATATTTCTCTCCTGACCGGAACACTGGGTGTACTTCCGGAATCGCCACCCTCGCCAAGCCACCTAACCCTGTCTGATACCTGTTTACAAACACTCCGACAGGGTACCGATCGAGGCAACTGAAATTGGCGTGCGTGAGGGTTCCTATTCGACCGCTCCCAGATTAGCTAATTTCTCCTAAATCTTTAAGAGCGTTGCAACAGATTTCTTATGGAATGAGCGACGACCACGCCGGATCCGACGCATCCCGTGGTGTAACAACGAGGCGCTCATTGTATCCCGTGAGGTCGATGCTATACAATCGCGTTGATTCGCCACGCCCTCTATGGTCGCCGGGCGACTGGCGGAAATACATGAGGACGCGGCCGTTTGGTGCCCAGGTGGGGCCTTCCACCAGATAGCCTTCGGTCAGAGTCCGTTCCCCGGACCCGTCGGTGTGCATCACACCGATAAAGAATTTTCCGCCGTGAAACCGCGTGAACGCGATCAGGTCGCCACGAGGAGACCATACGGGCGTCGCGTAACGGCCTTCCCCAAAGCTGATACGGCGTACATTACTGCCATCCGCACCCATGATATAGAGCTGCTGGGTGCCGCCCCGGTCGGAATTGAAGGTAATCTGAGTGCCGTCCGGCGAGTACGCCGGCGAGGTGTTGATGGCCGGAAAGTCAGTCAGACGCTTGGTTTTCCGGGTGCGCAAATCCATCTCATAGATGTCGGTATGGCCCTCGCGCGCCATGCTCAGCACCACCTTGTTACCATCGGGGGAAAAGCGTGGGGCGAACGTCATTCCCGGGAAATCTCCCAGCAATTCCTGACGGCCCGTCTCGATATTGAACAGATAGACTCGCGGCACCCCCCGGAAATACGACAAATAAGTGATTTCCTGCGCCGTGGGCGAGAATCGGGGTGTCAGCACCAACGTGGCACCATCGGTCAGAAAGCGATGGTTTTCTCCGTCCTGATCCATGATAGCGAGGCGTTTTACCCGCTTTATCGCCGGTCCGCTCTCGGAAATGTAGACGATTCGCGTGTCGAAATAACCGTCCTCGCCGGTAATGCGGCTGTAGATGGCGTCGGCGACGATGTGAGCGACCCGGCGCCAGTTCTCTGGTTGGGTGAAATAAGCCTGACCACGCATCTGTTGCCCGGAGAACACATCCCACAGCCTAAATTCCACGCGTAGGCGGCCATCCGGCTGAGTCGTGGTCCGACCCTGGACCAAAGCCTGGGCATTAATCACCTGCCAGTCGGCGAATCGAGGCTGGACCTGCAACGACTCGCTCGTCTGAATGAAGGCCCGGTGATCGATCGGCTTGAACAGACCGGAACGCTCCAGATCGGCGGAAATCACCTTGGTGATATCACGGCCGGTATAGCTCTCCTGGTCGGTCGCCCCCGTGAAATCGGTAATGGCGATGGGCATGGGGTTGGCCTGCCCCTGGGTGATATCGATGTTCAAATCCGCTCGCGCTGGCACCGACATCGCCAACAACGCCCCCACCACGGCCAGCACCGCGAAAATTTGACGCTGGGACCACGACAAAACGTACATGTTCGATACCTCTTCAACAGACTCGGTCGTCGGCTGGATTCGGCGCCCACCGGAACTGTGGCGGATCACCGAAGCAAATCCTTCGGATCAAAATTCAGGTTCACTTCCTTCCAACGTTCGTATTTGGTCGGCGGCACCTTGATCGGGCTGCAAACATGAACCGCCCGCAACGCGCTGTCCGCCATGGAACGGTAAAACGAGTCGCCGCTCCAGTGGGAATCCTCGACCAGCCTGGCATCGACAACCCGTCCATCCGGTGCCAGAGAGACGTGAACCCTCGCCACCATCTTCTCAACATTCCGCCCGCCAGCGTTGAAATTCCAGCAACGTTGTATCTGTGTGCGAATAGCATCAATTTCCGACATGGTCAGAGGCTGCTCGCTGGAATACTCCGAACTGCTCGACGCCGTCAGACCGGCAATCGTCTTGGCAAAATCCTGGTCTGTGCTCGGAGGAGGCGTCTTCGACGGTTTGGCCTTTTTGTCAGCGTCGGTAGTCTTTGGCGCAGGCGCCAGTTTCTCCACCGATTTCAGCAGCGAATCGAAGCTGTCCTTGGTGGGCTTGGGTTTCTCTGGCTTCTTTTCCGGCTTTGGCACGGGCTTTGGCGGCTCGGGCTTTGGCTCGGGCTTTGGTTCGGGCTTTGGCGCGGGTTTCGGCTCGGGCTTTGGCGCGGGC
>JADFXL010000072.1:9418-12346 GCA_015233585.1 Alphaproteobacteria bacterium
TTTCGGCTCGGGTTTTGCTGCGGGCTTGGGTTCCTCGCTCTTCTGAGCTATGGGCGGCAGGTTGGTCTTTTCGGCAATCTTGATGGCCTTGCCCAGATCGACGATATCGACAATCACCACTTTCTCTTCAAGCACGGGCGGCGGGCGCAGAAAATCCGGCAGCCCCAGCCATGCCAGGAGCAAAACCGCCACATGCAGAATTCCCGAATAAAGGGCGCCTCTTCCCGTGCCCATGAACGGTCACCGGCTCCTTTTATGCGCCCCAGGCGCTGGCTGGTCTGGCGTGGGCTTTCCTGCGGCTGGCAACTCCGTCAGCAGCGCAACCTTGGTGAATCCAGACGTACTGACCGCTCCCATGACCTCCATGATGCGGCCATAGGAAATTCCCTTGTCCCCACGCACGAAGATGCGGGTATCCGGCTTGGCCCCCGCGATCGCCATCAGACGCACACCCAGTTCATCGAGGTGGACCTCGGTCTTCTCGCCAATGTAGATGCGGCCCTGGTTGTCGATGGTGACGGTCAACGGCTGGTCGTCCCCCTGCACGCCGGAAGCCTGCGCCTTGGGCAGTTCGACCTGAACCCCGACCGTCAGCAGCGGCGCCGTGACCATGAAGATCACCAGCAGCACCAGCATGACATCAACCATGGGGGTAACGTTGATGTCACTCATCTGCCGGGCGCGCCCTCGCCCTCCACGTTTGCTATCGTTGTTGAGGGAAATGGCCATGCTACGTCCTCTCCTCGAATTGGCGCGACAGAATGGCGCCGAATTCACCTGAGAACGCATCCAGTCGCTTGCCATAGCGGTCGATGTCGCCCGACAGCTTATTATAGGCGATAACCGCCGGAATGGCCGCCACCAATCCCAGCGCCGTGGCGAACAAGGCCTCGGCAATACCAGGGGCAACCACGGCCAGACTGGTATTTTTGGCCATGCCGATGGCGTGAAAACTGTTCATGATACCCCAGACCGTACCGAACAGACCAATGAAGGGCGCCACCGCCCCCGTCGAAGCCAGAAACCCCACGCGCCGCTCCAACTGTTCCATCTCCCGCCCCAGGGCAACCTGCATCACCCGGTCGATGCGTTGGGGCAGACTGCCGCGTCCCGCCTCCTTGGCCACACCGCGCGAGGCCGCACGCCGCCATTCGCGCATGGCGGCAACAAACACCGCCGCCATGGGATCAATGGGACGGCTGCCGATGCGGTCATAGAGTTCGTCGAGAGACCCCCCGGACCAGAAGCTTTCCTCGAACTGGTCGGCCTTGGCGTTGAGGGTGCGAATACGGAGAATTTTGTCGAAAATGATGGTCCACGACCAGAACGAAGTTCCAACCAGAATCAGGATGACCAGCTTCACGATCATGTCGGCGTGCATGAACAGCGCCCAGATCGACAGGTCGGTCGCCGCAGTGGCTGCCGCCGTTCCACCCAGGGCCATCGATTGAACGACTTGCGTTTCCATTGTCGTGTCCCGTTATGCAGCGTTGAGGAATTCATTAAGCGTATGCCGCAGGCTGGCCGGCAAACGCGTCGGCCGCAGGCGATCCAGCCGCATACACGCCAGCGTGGTGCAAATGGTCACGATCGGTTCGCCCCGTCGCAACACCGTCTGAACACAGGTCACGGTCGCAGCTCCTACTTCGGTCAGGGTGGTTTCGATCGCCAACTCGTCGTCAAGCTGCGCTGGCGCCAGGAAGTTGATTTCGCATCGTTTCACGGCCAAGGCAAGCGCCGTCCCAGCTTCACCGGCGATAAAATCCCGGTGATTGTGACCCAGCGCCCGAACCATTTCGGTACGAGCCCGTTCCGCGTATTTGAGGTAGTTGGCATGGTAGACGACACCCCCCACGTCGGTGTCCTCCATATAAACCCGCAGCGGGTAGACATGCACCCGCCCACGGAAGGCACCCGCCACCGGCTCAGACATCGCGGGCCTCCGTGTTGATGGATAACTCAAGCTGTGCCCCCGGCTCCGGCACGAGAAACCCACGCCTTGGCACGGTCAGTTTCAGGTGGCGATAGCCACTGTCGGTCAGCATTCTTCCGCGCGGCGTTCGTTGCAGTAATCCCTGCTGGAGGAGAAAAGGTTCGATCACCTCCTCCAGCGTGTCCCGTTCTTCCGACAGCGCCGCCGCCAGAGTCTCGACTCCGACTGGCCCACCGCCATAGGAACCGGCGATGCAGGATAGATAGCGCCGGTCCATGGTATCAAGGCCAAGATCGTCCACATCAAGACGGCGCAAGGCCGCATCGGCAACGGCCGCATCAATCGGGAGTGTCCCGGCCACGGCGGCAAAGTCGCGCACGCGACGCAACAGCCTTCCGGCAATACGAGGCGTGCCGCGCGACCGGCGCGCTATCTCCCGGCTGCCCGCCGCCGCCACGCCGACCCCCAGCACTCTGGCGCCGCGTTGAATGATTTTCTCCAGATCCACGACGTCATAGAAATCGAGTCGCAACGGAATGCCGAAGCGGTCGCGTAGCGGCGTGGTCAATAACCCGGCCCGCGTGGTGGCGCCGACCAGGGTGAACGGCTGAAGGTCGATTCGCACCGACCGCGCCGCCGGTCCCTCTCCGATAATCAGATCGAGCTGGAAATCCTCCATGGCCGAATACAGAACTTCTTCAATAGCAGGACTCAGGCGATGGATTTCGTCGATAAACAATACATCACGCCGTTCCAGATTGGTAAGGATGGCCGCAAGATCCCCGGCCTTGGCGATCATCGGTCCGGAAGTTGCGCGAAAACTTACATTAAGTTCCCGCGCCACAATCTGCGCCAAAGTCGTTTTGCCCAATCCCGGTGGCCCGGACAAAAGAACGTGATCCATGGCCTCACCACGCTCACGCGCCGCCGTGACGAAGACCCGCAAATTCTCGCATATGGTGCGCTGTCCTACAAATTCTCCCAAAGTTTGCGGA
>JADFXL010000073.1:0-1787 GCA_015233585.1 Alphaproteobacteria bacterium
TCACCCATGGTCACATCGACCATGTGGGCGGCGCAAACGAACTGGCCCACAAGCTCAACGTCCCCATCGAGGGTCCGCACCGGCTGGACGAGGTGTTGCTCCAGCGACTGGCCGATCAGGGCCGGATGTTCGGCGTTCGGGCTTCCAAGAGCTTTACCCCCAACCGTTGGCTCGATCAGGGCGACGTGGTTCAGGTCGGCGAGCAGACGATGAACGTTCTGCATTGCCCCGGCCACACGCCGGGTCATGTGGCGTTTCACCATGTGGCCTCACGTCTGGCCCTGGTAGGTGACGTACTGTTCCAGGGTTCCATCGGTCGCACCGACTTTCCCGGCGGAGATTACGCTACGTTGATCCGCTCGATCCGCGAGCGCCTGTTGCCTCTTGGCGACGATGTTACCTTCATTTCCGGTCACGGCCCCATGTCAACGTTCGGCATCGAGGCGCGCAGCAATCCGTTTTTGACCTGATCATGATCCGGCGTGGGTTTCGGCTGGCCCTGTGCCTCGTTCTGGTCGCTTCCGTTGTGGCCGCATCGGGGGCTGCGGCCGAGAACTGGGCGGATCAGGCCGTTCGGCAGATGGTCGATGCCAGCCTGCGCAATCTGCCGCCCGGTACGACGGTGGCTTATGATTCCCTGACCCCCGATATCAAGGGCCACACCTTCACCATCAACGGCCTGCGCTTCAGCCACAAGGACAACACCGGGAACAGCCAGGGCACCGTGGGTCTGGCGCGGTTGACTGGTGTGGACATCGTGGCCATCCTGTCCGGCCAGCCGTTCACGGCCCGGCGTATCGAGCTATCCCGTCTGCACATCACCCAGACGTTTCGCCCCCGAGGCCGTCCCCCCAAAAATCATGTATGGTCCCTGGGCCGCGCCACCATCGACGGTGGCTCGATGCCGCCGATTCTGCCCCTTTTGCAAGGCAAACGGGATCCCAGGGAAGTCATGGGCGATATCACGTTCAAGGACGGGTCTATTGACGGACGAGCGGTTCATACGGTTGCGGAGGTTATGAAGCGGGTGCAGACGCGGTAGGAGGGAGCCGGGTTTGGCGTCTGTTTCCGTCACTCGAAACGGCCGTGAGTGCGTTACCGTGTTGTTGATAAGCCACAGGTAACCATTCAGACACGGAGCATTCGGCAGAATTGGAACCGCTGTATCTTGCCGCCAGGAGTGACGTGTTCCTCATTCTTGGTTTCAATCAGCCGAAAATGAGGTGTGAATTCAGCTATAAGCCCATCGGCGTTGTAACGGCAAACCGGGAGACCGCTGCACCGCTCGGGGCCATCAGGGGCAAAAGTGCCGACGATGGCGTACCCTCCGGTTCGAACGGCGGCAGACATGGCCGTCGCATAGGCAATCCTGTCGGATGGTTCGGTAAGGAAGTGGAAAACGGCGCGGTCATGCCAGATGTCGTACCGTTCGGAGGGTATCCACTGGGTTACATCCGTAACCAGCCACACCACCTTGTTGGCGAGGCACCCGAGACGGAGACGCGTTTTCTCCAGCGCTGCATTTGTGATATCCAAAATCGTGACGGACTGGCAGCCCTGATCAATCAGGTGGTCAACCAGACGGGAGGCGCCACCCCCAACGTCGATGATCCGGGCGTTCGCGTCCATACCTGCAGCATGGATCAAGGCAAGCGATGTCGCTGGATACTCCTGAAACCAGCTGACTTCGGTTTCCGCCTTGCTTTCGTAGACGGCCTGCCAATGGGCGTAGCGGTTCATCGTGCGATCCGATCCGATTTATTCACGCCATCCCCTATGCTACTTTT
>JADFXL010000073.1:1886-12322 GCA_015233585.1 Alphaproteobacteria bacterium
TCCAGGCAAGAAGGGCCGTGCGGCGAGTCAGGTCAGACGTCGCCCGATCCATAACATTCAACATCCCGATCTTCCATTGAATTCAGGAATCACCGGGCGGATTCACGCTTTCGCCTCATACCAGCCTTTCGACGAATTGACGATCCTCACGACCGACAGCATCACCGGTACTTCGATCAGTACGCCGACCACGGTAGCCAAGGCGGCGCCCGACTGAAAGCCGAACAGGCTGATGGCGGCCGCAACCGCCAGTTCGAAAAAATTGGAGGCGCCGATCAGGGCGGATGGTCCGGCGACGCAATGGGCAACACCCAACTTCTTGTTGAGCAGGTAAGCCAAACCGGAATTGAAGTAGACTTGAATGATGATCGGCACCGCCAACATCAAAATCACCAGAGGCTGGGCGATGATCTGTTCACCCTGGAAGCCGAACAACAGCACCAGGGTGGCGAGCAGTGCCGACAGCGAAACCGGGTGAATGGCTTTCAAAACCGCTGCCAGCGCCTCCGGCCCACGCGCCACCAGTGCCCGGCGCCATAACTGGGCGGCGATCACCGGCACGACAATGTACAATACCACCGACAGCAGCAGGGTGGCCCAGGGCACGCTGATCGACGACAACCCCAGCAGCAGGCCGACAATGGGGGCAAAGGCAAAGACCATGACCAGGTCGTTCAGAGCTACCTGTGACAGGGTGAAGTGCGGTTCACCGTCCGACAGGTTCGACCAGACGAAGACCATGGCGGTGCAGGGAGCGGCGGCCAGCAGGATCAGCCCGGCGATATAGCTGTCGATCTGGTCGGCAGGCAACCAGGGACGGAACAGAGTGCTGACGAACACCCATCCCAGCAGGGCCATGGAGAACGGCTTGACCGCCCAATTGATGAACAGAGTGACGCCGATGCCTTTCCAATGCTCTTTGACCTGATACAGGGCACCGAAGTCGATCTTGAGCAGCATCGGAACGATCATCAACCAGATCAGTGCCGCCACCGGCAAGTTGACCTGAGCCACTTCCATGCGCCCGATGGCATGGAATGGCGCCGGGATGAAGTGGCCGAGGGCTACCCCCACAGTGATGCACAGGGCGACCCAGACGGTCAGGTACCGTTCGAAAACACCCATCGGAGCCTTGGCAGCGGCCTTTCCGGCCATCTCGCATTGCGCGGACATCAGACCTCTCCCGCCCGTTCCGGGCCGATTTCGAGCAATCTGTGAACCTTGGCCTCGATCCTCCCGTAAATTTCGCGGAAGGCCGCCAGCCGCTCCTCGTGGGTGCCTTCGGCGGCGGCAGGGTCGGGGAAGCCGATATGGATTTTTAACGGATGTCCGGGCCAGATCGGACAAACTTCGCCTGCTGCATTGTCGCAGACGGTAATCACGAGATCCATTCCGGGCGCCCCAGGCAGGGCGAATTCGTCCCAGGATTTTGAACGCAATTCGTCAACCGAATGTCCTTTTTCCCGGAGTACTTCGAGGGATAGCGGATTGACCTTGCCGGCGGGATGGCTCCCGGCGCTGTACGCCTTCCACTTTCCGCCGCCAAGGTCGTTGATGAGGCATTCGGCCAGAACGCTTCGGGCGCTGTTGCCGGTACAGAGGACGAGAACGTTAACGGGCTTGTCGGCCATGATGGTTTTCCTGGGTTCAGGTGGTGGTCTTGCCGATGTCGTCGAGGTTCTTCTTGAGCGACACGCGATTGAGAATGCACTCGGCCATGACACTGCGTGCCGAATTGCCGGTACACAAAAACAGGACATTATAAATCTTCCGGCTCATGATAGCCCCCACAACAGGCGATGGTTTCCTTGTCCTGAGCTTCCAGGTTGAGCGCTTCGCGTCCCTGGTCACAAAGAACCTGGACCGGTACCGCATTGACCTTCGCCAGAACGTGCCGGTCTTCCCCCACGGTCGGATCCTCCTTGAAAAATGCGACAACGAGACCAAGGAAGGATTGTGCGTACGGATTGAATTCGCGTGTTGCAAGGCGATAGTAAACCCACTTGCCCTCCCGTCGCTGCTGGATCAGGCCAGCCGTCTTCAGCGTCGCCAGATGCCTGGACACAGTCGCCGGCGCGAGATCCAGCACCACCGTGATTTGGCAGACGCACAGTTCGCCGCTCTCCAGAAGTTTCAGGATGCGCACCCGGCTGGGGTCGGCGACGGCTTTGGCTACGGTTTCAAAAATCTCGATCATGCCATCATGTTACTCCCATTTCGCTCTATGACAAAATGATATATTCATGACGGTAAGAGGCTGTCTGTTCCCTCAGCCCGCATATTATGCAATGCATCTCCCGCTATTGGATATTGGCGAACCACAGGACACACATCATGACCGGCTGGCAGTTCTGGATTGATCGCGGCGGCACCTTTACCGACATCGTTGCCCGGAGGCCGGATGGCAGCCTCACGGCGCACAAACTGCTGTCGGATAATCCCGAACGCTATACGGATGCCGCCGTGGCCGGCATTCGTGCGTTGCTGGGTCAGGGGGAGATTGATGCCGTCAAAATGGGGACCACGGTTGCCACCAATGCTCTTCTGGAGCGCAAGGGGGAGCCGGTGGTTCTGGTCACCACCAGGGGGTTTGGCGACGCCCTGCGCATAGGCACCCAAAATCGGCCGGATCTGTTCGCCCGCCGCATTATTCTGCCGCACCCGCTGTATGCACGGGTCATCGAGGCGAGCGAGCGGGTCGATGCGGCCGGGAACGTGGTGATCGCCCTGGACGAAGCCGGAGTTCGAGACGAGCTTCAGGCAGCATATGGTGCGGGTTTCCGCGCGGCGGCGATCGTCTTCATGCACGGTTACCGCTTCTTTGATCACGAGGCCAGGGTTGCCGACATCGCCCGCGATATCGGTTTTACCCAAGTGTCGGTGTCCCATCGCGTCAGCCCCCTGATGAAGTTGATCGGCCGGGGCGACACTACGGTGGTGGATGCCTACCTGTCGCCGGTTCTCCGCCGGTATGTCGACCTTGTTGCCGGATCCCTGGGCGGTTCGCGGTTAATGTTCATGCAATCGGGCGGCGGTCTTGCCGACGCGCATCGGTTCCACGGCAAGGACGCCATTTTGTCCGGGCCGGCGGGCGGCGTGGTAGGGGCCGTGCGCACCGCGACCGAGGCCGGGTTCAAACACATCATCGGCTTTGACATGGGGGGAACCTCCACCGATGTGTGCCACTATGCCGGGGCGTTCGAACGCACCCTGGATACTGTTGTCGCCGGAGTCCGGGTGCGGGCGCCGATGATGTTGATCCACACGGTGGCGGCCGGCGGTGGTTCGATCTTGAGTTTTGACGGCGGGCGATTCCAGGCCGGTCCCCGTTCGGCGGGAGCCAATCCCGGTCCCGCCTGTTATCGGCGCGGCGGGCCTCTGACGCTGCCCGATGCCAATGTGCTGCTGGGCCGCATCCAGCCTGCGTTTTTCCCCGCCGTGTTCGGGCCTTCCGGCGAGGCGCCGCTGGATGCCGATATCGTGCGGGCCGGGTTCACGGCTCTGGCCGGGCGCAGCGGTGACGGCGCCACGCCTGAGGCGGTCGCCGAAGGATTCCTGAAAATCGCTGTCGAGACCATGGCTCTGGCCCTCAAGCGGATTTCGGTACAGCGTGGATATGATGTGTCCGACGCCGTGCTGTGCTGCTATGGCGGTGCCGGGGGACAACATGCCTGTGCGGTGGCGGAGGTGCTGGGCCTTCGCACGGTGTTCCTCCATCCTCTGGCCGGGGTGTTGTCGGCCTATGGCATGGGGCTGGCCGATCTTTGCGTGCTGCGCGAGCGCTCCATCCTTGCACCGCTGGACGAAGCCGGGGTGGCGGCCGCGAATGAAGTGACCTCCGCGCTGGTGGACGAGGCGCGGAACGAATTGATCCGTCAAGGGGTTGCGGTAACGGCAATCAGTGTCACGAGTCGCCTGCACCTCCGCCATGAGGGTTCCGATACCACCATCGCCGTGGACTTTCCCGCGGCTCCGGCAGCACTCCGGCAGCAGTTCGAACAGCGTCATCAAAGGCTCTACGGCTTCGGCCCGAACAAGTCGCTGATGATCGACCACGCCGAGGTGGAGGCCTGCGGCGGCGGCGAGCCGACGCCACCGCCGCCGGAATTCCCGCCGCGCCCGCATCCGTTGCGGCCGGCGGCCAGGGTGGCGATCTGGTATGACGGGGCCAGCGTGCAGGCACCCCTTTTCGATCGTGCGCTATTGCGGCCGGGTGACGTGGTGCCGGGGCCGGCCCTGATCGCCGAGACCTATGCCACCACCCTCGTCGACCCGGGATGGGATGCGGTGATGGATGTTCGGGGCAATCTCGTCCTCACCCGCCGTGCCGCTCCGGTGTCGCAGAGTGCCTGCGGGACTCGTGCCGATCCGATCTTGCTGGAAGTGTTCAACAACCGTTTCATGTCCATCGCCGAGCAAATGGGAGCCGTGCTCCAGAACACGGCGCATTCGGTCAATATCAAGGAGCGCCTCGATTTCTCCTGTGCCGTATTCGACGAAGCCGGCAACCTGATTGCCAACGCGCCCCACATCCCCGTTCATCTCGGCTCCATGGGCGAAGCGGTGCGCGCCGTCGCCGCCCGACAGCGACAGCCCATGAAACCGGGCGACGTGTTCGCAACCAACGATCCCTACAACGGCGGCACCCATCTGCCCGATATCACGGTGGTGACACCGGTATTTGATACGGGCGGCAACGAGATTCTGTTCTATACGGCCGCCCGGGGCCATCACGCCGATATCGGTGGCATAACGCCCGGCTCCATGCCACCCGACAGCCGTTCCTTAAGCGAGGAAGGCATTGTGATCGATGTCTTTCCCCTGGTGGACGGCGGCCGGTTCCGCGAACCTGAATTGCTGGCGTTGCTAGGCCAAGGCCCCACGCCGGCGCGAAACCCGCAACAGAACGTGGCCGATCTTCAGGCGCAGATTGCCGCATGTGCCACCGGCGGCCGCGAATTGCGGCTCCTGGTGGAACACTACGGCCTACCGGTCGTGCGGGCTTACATGGGCCATGTCCGCACCTATGCCGAGGAAGCGGTGCGGCGGGTCATCGACGGCCTTAAAGATGGCGCCTTCTCTGTGGAAATGGAGGACGGCAGCGTGATCCGCGTCGCAATCCGCATTAGCCATGCCGCTCGTCAGGCCGTCATTGATTTCAGCGGCACCTCGCCCCAATCGCCCGGCAATATCAACGCGCCGCGTGCCATCACGCGGGCGGCGGTCCTGTACGTCTTCCGCACCCTGATCAACGAGCCGATCCCGTTGAACGAGGGCTGTCTGGTCCCGCTGACTCTCCTCATTCCGCCCGGTTCCCTGCTGGACCCACAGCCTCCGGCGGCGGTTGTCGCCGGCAATGTCGAGACCAGCCAGAATATCGTCGATGCCCTATTCGGGGCTTTGGACGTGCTGGCGGCGTCTCAGGGCACCATGAACAATTTCACGTTTGGGAACGATCGCTATCAGTACTATGAAACCATCGGTGGCGGTTCGGGTGCTGGTCCCGGCTTTGACGGCGCCGACGGCGTCCAGACCCACATGACCAATTCCCGCCTCACCGATCCGGAAGTGCTCGAATGGCGGTTCCCGGTGCGGCTGGAGGAATTCCGCATCCGTCACGGCTCCGGCGGCGTCGGACGTTACTTCGGCGGTGCCGGCGTGATCCGGCGTATCCGGTTTCTGGAGCCGATGACGGCCGGGATCCTCTCCAGCCGCCGTCGGGTGCCGCCGTTTGGCCTGTCGGGAGGCGGGGCGGGCCAACCCGGCCGCAATGCCGTCGAACGAGCGGACGGCAGCGTCGAAGTCCTTCCCGCAACCGCTCAGGTTGCCATGGCGGCTGGAGACAGGTTCGTGATCGAGACGCCGGGGGGCGGGGGGATGGGGCTCATGCCGTGTGACCGCTGAGCGACTTGAATCTCAAAATTTTACCGCGAGCGTCCCATATACCTCCCGCGAAACCCCCTGCGAGGATGTGTAATGGGTGGTCTGCTGCTGGAGATTGACGGCGCTGATTGCTACCGACAGTCCAGGCGTAAAGTTGTAGCCAACGCGGGCATCGGCCGACAGATAGTCCGGCACCGTGTAGATAGTGTAGTAATTTCCTGGAGAGGCATCATGGCGCATCGTATAGGATGTTGATCCCCGGAAAAATGCATCAAAATCCCACTTCCCCTGGGTCATGCCAACATGAGCCGACAATAAATGATGCGGTGAACTTCCTGAAAAATCAATGGGGTAGTTGTTGGTGCCCGTATTCACGGTTAGATGTTCCCGGATGGTTTCAAAGCGATATCGGGCCCCCCAGCGCATCCCCCAACCATTATGGCCTTCGGTGCCGACCTCTGCGCCCTGAGCGGAGGATGAACCGCTGTTGAGGTAGCTGGTCGGCTCGTTACGGTTAAACAGATCCGTTATCGACTAATCGCCCAGGGAGACCAGATCCTTCGTCGTCTGGTAGAAAATCTGAGACGACACTTTTGAGGAAATGGCGGGAAGGTCGCGATTATACCCGGCCTCGACACTGGTCACAACCGTTGGTTTGAGGCCAGGATTGCCGGCAAGGGCACCATCGGACAACAGGCCCGGCACAGGGGATTGCTGCTGCAACGCAAACGTCGACAGACTTGGCAATTCGACGCCCCGGCCAAACGACACATGTATCTTATCGACATCCGTCAACCTGTAGACAATGCCTGAGTTGGCACTTACTGCGTCGTACGACTGACGAAAGGCCGCATTGGTCTGTTGCGAGTCAAGCGGAGCCGTACCGCTCCGGCCCAACTGAAGATGATCAAACCGCATGGCATTGGTCAGTGACCATTGCGGGGTCATGGTCCAGTCCCACATCCCGGACGTCGAATAGTTTGAATAGAAGATATTGGCCCCTTCGACGGGAAAGGTATTCATCGTATTATAACGATATTCCGTAGCAACCCGAAAGGCATGGGTCGGGCCAATCTTGAACAGGCCCTGAAGCGAGGCCACGTAGAGCTTGGTTCGCTGATCATCGCCGATCCCGTCATTCATATCGGCAATATTGGCGTACATCGAGGCGTCGATTTGGCCTGAGCGTGTGTCCACCGTAACCGCGCCCTTGACCGAATCGACCACGGTATGAACGTAATACGCATTGTCGTCGTCCCAGAACAATACGCGGGCGTTCTGAGCATGGGAAGCTTCGATCCGGCCTGTGACATTGTCGTTCAACGGCAAGGCTCCATCCAGGTTGACACTTCTTTTTTCAATGGGCTTGTTCCAGTAGGTTACCGAGGTAAGGCTGTTGGGACCTTCCCACAGGGTGCTGGTTGAATAATTGTTGGCGGAAAGTCCGCCGGCGGAAAGCCGTAAACCGCCAGATTGGCCGAGGGGCGCGGTGACGATGGCCGATGCCTCCTTGTAATGGCCACTGCCGTCCCGAACCGCCATCGTGTTGACGGTATCGTACATTGGGTTCGCGGTAACAATGTTGATGACACCGCCGGAGGCATTGAATCCGAACAGAGCACTGTTCGGCCCTTTCACCACCTCAATCTGGTAAATCTCCGATCGTTGAACCGGCAGGGAATGCCAGTCGGTAAATCCTCGATTGTCGAGATAAACCTGACGGCCATTGATCAGCACAAGAATGCTCGAACTCATGACCTTGTCGTAACCACGGGCAGATACTTCAACGTCCCCGCGAGCATATTCCAGAACATCAAGATCCGTATATTCCCGTAAAATTCCGGGTATGTCGGTTGCGGCCGCATGGGCTATCTGGTCGGCGGTAATGATGATCATCGTTACCGGAGCTTCCGACACGCGCTGCGGCTTTCCGGTCGCGGAAGTCGTGACCGGTTCCCCGAAGATCGTTTCCAGCTCCCCATATTTCACGTTTTGCGCCGAGGCGGTCTCAGCGCAAAGCGACAAGGCGGCACCGGCGATCCCGAGCAAGGTGGCGAGTCGACGCATATCAGAACTCCTTCACCATCATCCGGAAACCCGACAAAAAAATGATGTGGCAAGCATTGGCCGCCGTTTGGTTGATGAAAACATTCAACGTCGGTGTTGCGTTGATACCGACCACGCATTTGGCGTCCCGAACACAATTAACGTCGCTGGTAATGCTCAACGAGGCATTCCTCCTCGTGTAATTGAGAATGTTGTCGAAGTGATGCTCCAACCCGGAGGTCACAATAACTACGCGAAACGCCGCTGCGTTGTCCAATCGGCCCACATCAAGCGGAACCGGCACCAGCTCAATGTTTGGCAGTACGGCTTCTTTGCCGACCCAGTTCTGAATATTGCGGCTATCGGCCAAGGACTCAACTATTTGTGGATCATAAAGGATGGCAACTTCAGTCCGTTCGCTGGGCGGATTGAACATAAAGCTCATCGTCTTGATGCCAATTTGCAGTTCCTTGAGCGTTGTCGCCATGGCCATCGTGGGAAGCGAGGCCATCATCAGAGTCAATAAGGCAACAAGAACCGGACACAAACGCACTAACGTGCAACGATTCAAAATATTATTATATATTACTCGCATCTCTTTTGGGAATGGAGAGCCTAAATCTGAATCATAGGCGCAATATGCTGTGAAATTATTCTTACGGCATCCCATTTTACATCCCAAGCTGGAGACAATCCGATTTACGGCAAATAGGCGAATCCTGGAACCTCTCTTTGCCCCGTTACGGCGTTACTTCGACATTTTTCCGGGCGACCGGAAGCGTGCTAACTCGCAATCCGAGAATTCATAAGCTTTAAAGCCATTATTTGAACTTTCAGGTAAGTCATAGATATATATATAAATTCATTATTGGTTGACCATAACCATGATTGCAATCATATGAGGTTTTTGCAAAATTCCGAAGAGAATCGGAATTTTGGCGGCATATCTCTGAAACGAGCGCCGACTTGTGACGCCCGTAGCCGTTTTCCGGTAAGTTGACGTTGTCAAGACGAAACAACCGGGAACGGCCACAGGCAATGTCACTAAGTGAAAAGCTATCATCATACTGGCGTACAATTCAAGGCGAACTTTTCCCCTGGCTGGAGGAGAGCCTTGGTTCTTTGACGGAAAGCCACAAGCGACTTGTGGTCGTTCTGGAGGTGGCTAACATCGGGGCATTCGTGCGGCACTGGCACGGCCTTCCCGGCCGGCCGACGGCCGAGCGGGCGTCGTTGGCGCGGGCTTTCGTGGCTAAGGCGGTGTGGAACCTGCCCACAACCGAAGCCCTGATCGACCGGTTGCAGGTGGACAAGCCATTGCGTCGGCTGTGCGGCTATGGCCGGGTCGGGGCGGTGCCGAGTGCTTCGACATTCTCGCGAGCCTTCGCGGAGTTCGCGGCGAGCCAGTTGCCGACGAAGGTGCATGAGGCCGTGATCGCGGCAACGCAGAAGGAGCGGCTGATCGGCCACGTTTCGCGGGACTCGACGGCGATCGAGGGGCGGGAGAAGCCGGCAAGGCATGCCGCTCCCACGGTGGAAGAAAAACCCGCTCGCAAGCGGGGCCGTCCGAAGAAGGGCAAGGAACGGCTGCCGGGCCCAACCCGGATCGAGCGCCAGTCGGGGATGACCCTGAACGAGATGCTGGACGACCTGCCCACCGCCTGCGACGTCGGCACCAAGTGCAACGCCAAGGGCTACAAGGTGAGCTGGATCGGCTACAAGCTGCACCTGGATGTGGCCGACGGCGGCATTCCGATCAGTTGCGTCCTCACCTCGGCATCGGTGCATGACAGCCAGGTGGCGATCCCACTTGCCACCCTGACAGCCATGCGGGTCACCAGCCTTTACGACCTCATGGACAGCGCCTATGACGTGGCCGCTATCAAGGAGCACAGCCGCTCCCTTGGCCACGTACCGATCATCGACGAAAACCCGCGCAGCACCAAGGGCCGCAAGGAGGAAATCGCCGCCGAGGCCAAGGCACGGCATCTGCTGAACCATCCAAGCGCCGAGGACATCCGCTATCATGAGCGTACCACTGCCGAGCGCGCCAATGCCCGGATCAAGGACGACCTCGGTGGCGATACGGTGCGCGTGCAGGGGGCCGCCAAGGTCATGTGCCACCTGATGTTCGGCGTTCTCGTGCTCACCGTCGAACAGGTGATGCGCCTCGTCACATGAAAGTCGGATCCATTCTGGAACACCCACACCGACCGGCCCGATCGGCCGAGCGCCAGGGAAAGTACGCCCCGATCCAGCCTCAAAGCCGTTTTCCAACATTATGTCCGTTCCAAGCCACTCATTCATGCGCTCCATAGCCACCATAGATTGATATGCTATGACTCTACGCGTTCGTCAGTCGGAGTTTTGCAAGAACCTCCCCAGAAAGCCCATTTCGAGGCGCTTCACGCCCGCTACGAGGCCCACTATTATGACAAGTGGAGCATGAAATACCGGAACGAATTTATTTATGGCCCGCTATGGGGGGATCTGGACCTCAACGGTCT
>JADFXL010000074.1:0-10004 GCA_015233585.1 Alphaproteobacteria bacterium
GATTGACGACAACATCAATCCCCAGTGTGCTGACAAGGGTGTTATAGGTCAACTTGTTAATCAGGGTGATTGCGCGTTGACAACCATAACGTTTTGCCAACAGGGATGATAGAATATTGGTTTCATCATCGTTGGTGACGGCGACCACAGTCTCGACATGAGCGACCCCGGCCTCTTCGAGAATTTCCGGGTCAAGAACGTCACCATGCAGAACCACGGTGTGGCTCAGTGTTTTGGCCACGAACTCCGCACGGGTTTTGTTGATGTCGATGGCCTTGGCGCTGACCAGCGGATAATCGGCCTCCAGTTGCTGGGCCAGGAACAGACCAATGTTCCCACCCCCACAAATGAGGATGTGGTGCGCAGCCGACTCCTCGTGGCCAAACCCCGCCATTGCCCGGTCGGTCTGTTCCGTATCGACAACGAAGCATCTGGTCGTCGGCAGACGGCACCATGGGGCGATCCTGGCGCACGATTGTGATGATGACGATGTGCAGGTCCGGGAACAGAACCGTCAACTGACGCAGTGGCGTGTACACCAGAGGCGTACGCTCGGTGCAACGAACGCCGATCAGCCGTACCTTGTCCTCCACCATAGGAATGACCTCGATCGCGCCGGGAACGCCAAGGCGACGGACTACCGCCCGCGCCACTTCAATTTCCGGCGAGATGATGACATCAATGGGAAGGTTTTCGCGGCTGAACAGATTGTTCCAGATCGGCTGGAGATAGCTTTGATGGCGGATGCGAGCAATCTTGGTCGGCACGTCGAACAAGGCATGAGCCACTTGGCACGCGACCATGTTGACTTCATCGGCATGAGTGACGGCGATCAGCATATCGGCGTCTTCGGCCCCCGCAGCCTCAAGGATGTTGGGGTGCGAGGCGTGCCCCACCATCGCCTGAACATCCAGAGAATCGCTGATGCTGTGGATCAGATCCTGACGCTGGTCAATAACCGTGATAACGTTACTTTCGCTGGCCAGATAACGGGCGATATTGAACCCAACCTGCCCGGCACCACAAATAATGACTTTCATGGACGAGTCTCCGAACTATGAAGGGGTCAGGTCCGCGATCGCTCATCAATCACGACGCCGAGAGATTTCAGTTTTCGGTGGAGCGCCGATCGTTCCATACCAATGAATACCGCCGTACGGGATATGTTTCCGCCAAAGCGGTTGACTTGCGCCAGCAGGTATTCGCGTTCGAAGACCTCGCGCGCGTCTCGCAGGGGGAGGCTCATGATCTCGCCGGAATTCTCCCAGCGCAAAACGTTGGGCGTGATGGCGCCGATTTCCGGCGGCAGCATTTCGGCCCTCACCATCTCGCGGTGTTCACACGGCGCCATAATCAGCACCCAGTCCATGACGTTGCGCAACTGGCGCACGTTCCCCGGCCAGTCATAGGCCTGGAGTGCGGCCATGGCATCGTCGCCCAATGGGCGCGGCGCCAAACCGGCGGCGCGGGCGGCGTGCTCCATGAAAAAATTTGCAAGGCCCGGAATATCGTCGCGTCGTTCCCGCAACGCCGGCACCCGAATCGGAACGACGTTGAGGCGGTAATACAGATCCTCACGGAAACGACCAGCGGCGATTTCGGCCTGAAGATCGCGGTTGCTGCTGGCGATAACCCGCACATCGACCTCGACCTTGGTGCCGCCGCCGATGCGTTCAAAGATCTGATCCTGCAAGACCCGAACGATTTTGCCCTGGGTCGTCAACGGCATGTCGGCAACCTCGTCGAGCAGCAGGGTGCCGCCATGGGCCTGTTCGAAGGTTCCGATCTTGCGGGGCGTGTCGGTGTGTTCGCCGCCGCACTCGATTCCGAACAATTCGCTTTCCATGCGATCGGGGTGCATGGCGGCGCAGTTGACCACCACGAATGGCCCCGAGGCGCGGCGCGAGCGCATATGTACCAGCCGCGCCACCACCTCCTTGCCAGCCCCGGGCGGCCCGACGATCAGCACCCGCGACCCGGTCGGCGCCACCCGGTCGATCGCCTGGCGGACGTGGGTTATGACCGAGGAACTACCGATCAATTCGCTCTGATTGCCGGCGCGCAGCCGCAGTTCCTCGTTCTCCCGTTTCAGGCCCGCGGCTTCAATGGCCCTCTCGACCAGCAGGATAAGACGGTCGGTCTTGAACGGCTTCTCGATAAAGTCGTAAGCCCCTTTCTGGATGGCAGAAACGGCGGTCTCAATGTTGCCATGGCCGCTGATCATCACCACGGGAACCAGGGGATGATCCCGTTTGATGAGTTCCAAAATTTGCAGCCCGTCCAGACGGCTGCCTTGCAGCCAGATGTCCTGGATCACGAGGCTTGGACGACGCTGCTGAATGGCGCGTATCGCGCTATCCGCATCCCCCGCCTCGCGGGTTTGATAGCCCTCGTCATTCAAAATGCCGGCAATCAGCATCCGAATGTCGGCCTCGTCGTCCACGATCAGGATGTCATGTGCCATGGATTGATAAAGACTCCTGGGAAGCCGCAGCGGGCGCACCCTGTTCAACGGGCAAAGCCGTTATGGTCCCACCCTTGCGTGGGAAGATTAAGGCCACCATGGCACCACCGCCAACTCTATCCTCCAGTATGAGGTCACCGCCATGGTCTTCGATTATTTTTTTCACAATGGCAAGCCCCAACCCGGTTCCTTTGACTCGGGTGGTCATATAAGGCTCGGTCAGGCGGTCCCGGTTTTCAACCGGCAATCCGATGCCGTTGTCTTCTACACGTATGATATTATGAGTCGCATCATTTTCAACTCTAACGAAAATATGTCCCGGAGGCAGGTCCAGGCTTTCCCCCTCCCCGTCCCCATCCTTGTTGCGGCCATGGATCGCTTCGACGGCATTCTTCAACAAGTTGGTCAGCACCTGCCCGATCTGACGCGCGTCGCAGAGCTGCTTCACCGGCGCCTCGGGCAGAACGACATCGAAGGTGATCGCGGGAAATGCCGTCTGCTGGAGCGACACGGCCCGTCGCACCAGAACCCCCAGATTTTCTTCGGACAGTACGGGAGTTGGCATACGTGCGAATTCAGAAAATTCATCGACCATACGACGTATATCGTCAACCTGTCTGACGATGGTGTCGGTACAGGTCACAAAAGTATCGCGGTCGCTGGTGATTTCCTTAAGGTATTTACGTTTCAGGCGTTCGGCGGAAAGCTGGATCGGAGTTAACGGGTTCTTGATCTCGTGGGCGATCCGACGCGCCACATCGGCCCACACCGCCTTGCGCTGGGCGGCCTGGAGGGCGGTGATATCATCGAACGTCACGACAAAGCCGATGACTTCCGAATCAAGCCTCTCAGCACCCATCCGCACCATCAGGGTCCGCGCGCGGGCCGTACCCATCAGATGAATTTCGCTTTCGGCCAGGCGATCCGGGCGAGCCCACACCGAGGCCATGAGGTCTCCCAACGCCGGCCAAAGATCAAGCAGGGGCAGGCCGATCCTCTGTTCCAGGTCGCACTCCAGCAATTCGGAAGCCGAAGGGTTGGGAAGATGGATGTTCCCCTCAATATCCAGCCCAATGACACCGGCGGATACGCCTGCCAGGACGGTTTCAGTAAAGCGGCGGCGTTCGTCAAGCTCGCGATTGGCGGTCAGCAACGCCCCCTGCTGCGCCGCAATCTGCATCATCATGCGATTGAACGAGCGGGTGAGTGAAGCGAGTTCGTCATCGGTCGGCCGCTCGCGTACCTGAGTCGTCAGATCCCCGGAACGGACCCTCTCGGCGGCATCGATCAGCGCCATGACCGGTTTGGCCAGCCGGGAGGCCATGATCAGGCCGGACCACACCGCCGCCAGCAGCAAAAGGAGGGCGACGACGATAAAGATGAGCGAAAACGTGATTTGAATGCTGGATTTGCGAACCTCCAGATTCTGGTATTGCTGCACGGCTTTCTGGGTTCTTTGGGTATGACCAACGACACGGGCATCCACGAACCGGCCTGCGTACAGGTAATAGTCTTCCGGCCCGTCAAGCTTTACCAGGGCACGGACCCGGTCGTCATTATCGCTGGTCAGAACCGCCACATGCCCGGAATTCGCCCGTTCCAGCGCCCAGAACGGTACCTGTTCAAAATGCAGCGCGAACGTGAATCCGGTCCGTGCCAGAACCCGCCCTCCCGAGTCGAATACGACCGCTTCGGTCAGACCACGCAGCGACGCCTCGGAAGCCAGGATGGTGGTAAGCGCTGCCGGATCGCGCAAAGCTTCGTCATAGGCGGTGCTGAGACGAACGGCCATGGCCTTGACATCCCCGGCGATCGCCTCCTTGTGTTCCTCCAGGTATGCCACGGCCACGGTCAGGGATTCATCCAGCGCCGTGCGCACGCGCGCACTAAACCAGGATTCAAGACCAATATTGAAAAACAGAATCGAGAACACCGCCACCAGGATGGCGGGCGCGACCGCCATGCCACTGAACAGAACAACGAATCGGACGTGAAGCCGCGACCCCGCCCCGCCCCGCCGCCGCTCCGCCCACACCAGGGTAATGCGGCGCGCAATCAGCACTCCGAGCATCAAAAGAACGCTGAGGTCAAGATTGAGCAGCACCAGAACGGTGGTTGCCGACGGGCCGGCTGGCCCAGATTTCATGAGCACCGCACCCGTCGCCATACCGAACACCAGGGCCGCGATTGTCAGCGCCACCGCCAGATGACGTGTCAGGCGAACGCGCACGCTCCATGCCCGCAAACGGGAGAAAGGGGATTGCGGGGATGAAGGCGGCGGCGGAACCGGCGTTGCCTGAACGTCATCCATAGCAGGAGTTATTTCAATCCACGCACGACCTGGATATCCAGCTCGCGAATTTTCTTGCGAAGCGTGTTGCGGTTAAGGCCGAGCACCTCGGCCGCCCGAATCTGATTGCCGCGCGTGGCTTCGAGCGTCAGAGCGATCAACGGCCGTTCCACCTCATGGACCACGCGGTCGTAAAGTCCCGGTGTCGGCAAACCATCGCCGTGAGCCGCGAAGTATTCCCGCAGATGGCGTTCGACGGTAGCACTCATGCCTTCGGTCTGCTGGGGCTGTTCAAGGGGGCGCAAGGTGCTGGCCAGTTCCCCCTCGATGACTTCAACCCCGATGGTTTCCTGGGCATACAAGGCGGCAAGACGCCGCACCAGATTCTCCAGTTCCCGCACGTTGCCGGGCCAGCGATAACTCTTCAGCCGATCCATGGCCGCTGCCTCCAGTCGCTTGGAAGGCAAGCCTTCGTTCAGCACTTCGGAGAGGAAATGGTTGACCAGTTCTGGAATATCCTCGGTCCGCTCCCGCAGCGGCGGCAATCGGATTGGCACGACGTTCAAACGGTAAAACAAGTCCTCGCGAAATAATCCCTGGCGGATGAGCTGGGCGAGGTCGCGGTGAGTCGCGGCAACGATGCGAACATTGGCGCGAATGGGAGTGCGTCCACCGACCATCGTATACTCGCCCTGCTGAAGCACCCGCAGCAGGCGGGTCTGCGCTTCGGACGGCATGTCGCCAATCTCGTCAAGAAACAGCGTCCCACCCTCGGCCTGTTCAAAACGGCCTGATGCCCGCGTCATGGCGCCGGTAAAAGCCCCCTTCTCATGACCAAATAATTCGCTTTCGATAAGATCGCGGGGAATGGCCGCCATGTTGATGGCCACGAACGGACCATTCCGGCGTTTGCCATAGTCATGCAGAGCACGAGCCACCAGTTCCTTGCCCGTCCCCGACTCACCGTTAATCATGACCGTCAGGTCGGTATTCATCAACCGGGCCAGGGTGCGATAGATTTCCTGCATCGCCGGGGAGCGCCCTATCAATGGCAGGTTCTCCTCCGACTCCGCCGGGTTGGCGTTTGACGCTGCCGGAATGTGGGGCAAGGATAGGGCGCGCCGGACGACGTTGATGAGTTCCTTGAGATCGAACGGCTTCGGCAGATATTCGAAGGCTCCCCGTTCCGCCGCCTTGACCGCCGTCAACAGGGTGGTCTGAGCGCTCATGACGATGATGCGCAGATCGGGGCGGATCTTCTTGATACGGGGGATGAGATCCAGCCCGTTTTCATCCGGCATGATCACATCGGTAATGACCAGATCCCCGTCACCTTCGGAAACCCAGCGCCACAGCGTTGCGGCGTTGCCGGTGGTTCGGACCTCGTATCCTTCCCGTCCCAGCGCCTGGGTCAGAACGGTACGAATGCCCCGGTCGTCGTCGGCAATGAGAATCATCGATGGTGCCATGTCACAAACCCGAATCAGAAACGACAATGGGAAGCATGACCCGGAAAATGGTTCGGCCGGGCTGACTGTCGAACTCGATCAAACCGCCGTGATCGTTGACGATCTTGGCCACCAGGGCCAGCCCCAGCCCACTGCCGGTAGGCTTGGTGGTAACGAACGCATCAAACAAATGAGGCCACAGATCCTCAGGAATTCCCGCGCCATTGTCCTGAACGCTGACCACGAGCGGCAGGTGCATCCGCGTGTTGGTTCCGGGCACCGCAACACGCACACCTTGTTGATAGGCCGTGGACAACAGAATCTCACCACGGCCTTCCTGCACGGCTTCGGCTGCGTTTTTAATCAGGTTGAGAAAAATCTGGATCAATTGATCGCGGTTGCCAAACACCGGCGGCAAAGAGGGATCATACGCTTCGACAAAACGAATTTTTTGCGCGAACCCATTTTCGGACACCCGGCGGACATGTTCCAGCACCCGATGAATGTTGACCGCATCGCGTTCCAGCGGGCGGTGGTCCGAGAATACGTCCATCCGGTTGACAAGCGCGACAATGCGGTCGGCTTCATCGCAAATGAGCTGGGTAAGCGCCCGGTCCTCAAGGCTGGCATTCTGTTCCAGCAACTGAGCGGCACCGCGAATGCCCGACAACGGATTCTTTACCTCATGGGCCAGCATCGCCGCCATGGCCGCCACCGAACGAGCTGCGCTGCGGTGGGTCATGTGCTGTCCCATTTTTATTGCGATCGAATGTTCCTGCAAGGCGACCATGACCCACCCCGTCATCTCGACCAGGGGCGTTACGCGAATCGTCACCGTGCGGGCGCCGGTTCGTGGCGTATCGAGAAAAACCCCGTGTTCCGAAACGTCGGCGCCATCCATCCTGGCCTGACGGATAAGATAGAACAGCGGGCTGTCTTCCGGCACGAAGTCGCTCAATGGACAGTCGCACAAATATACGCGGCTTGAGTCGAAAAGTTGTTCCGCCGCCGTATTGACCTGACGGATCAGTCCCCCCGCATCGATCACCAGCACGGCGGTGGTCAATGCGTTGACGATGATATTGGCGTCAATGGCCGGTCCCGGCACCGTATTTCGCGTGCGATTTGCCATCAAGCCGCCAGTTCCTGAAGGTGGGGCGCAAAAAATTCGGTAATTACCCGACGAACCGAGTCGGGAACGTCCACGGAATTGACGGCGGCGCGAAACCCAGCCGCACCCGGCATCCCCGCGACATACCAGCCGATATGTTTGCGCATGGTGCGCACGCCGCTATTGGTACCATGGTAGGACAGCGCGGCCTCGAAATGCTCAAGCAGGATGTCGCGCCGAAACTGCGGCGACGGGTCGGCTGAGGGCTCTCCGGTGGCGAGGAAACGGGCCACCTGCCCCGGCAGCCACGGACGGCCCAGTGCGGCCCGGCCAATCATCACTCCGTCGGCGCCGGATAAGGCCAGCAATTGTGCCGCATCCTCCGCCGAAGCCACGTCTCCATTGCCGATCACCGGAATATCGACCGCCTTCCTGACGGTTCGGACAAACCCCCAGTCGGCCCGCCCGCCATAGAACTGGGCGCGCGTGCGAGCATGGACGGTTACCATGCACGCCCCGCTATCGGCGACGATACGCGCAAGACGGGGGGCATTGCGATCAGAGTCGTCCCAGCCCGCCCTCATCTTCACCGTAACCGGAATGGCAACCGCCGCGACCACGGCGGCAACGATGGCCCCTGCCAGGGACTCATCCCGCATCAAAGCGCAGCCCCCTCCCCCCTGGATCACCTTTTTTACTGGACAGCCCATGTTGATATCGATCATGGCGACCCCTCGATCCGCCAGGATCCGCGCGGCTTCGGCCATCCCCCTGGGGTCCCGGCCTACGAGCTGTACCGCCACCAACGTCTCGTCGGCCAGGGGCTGGGCCATTTTCGCGGTATGGCGATGGCCATGAATCACCGCGTTGCTCGCGATCATCTCTGACACTACCAAGCCAGCGCCAAGCCGCCTGGCCAGCCGCCGGAACGGCGCATCGGTGATGCCCGACATTGGCGCCAGAATCACCGGGTTGTTGTTTACAAGCGTACCCAGGTCGAGACGCATTTGCCGTACCTCCACAACTGCATAATGATTAGGCAGACGCCGCGAGGCAATGAGTTTTTGCTGTTGATCGCGTCATTTTGGGCACGTCTTCTGGAAACGAAGGATCGGGCTGCCGCCCGCCCCCCTTCTTTTAATAAAAATAAAGGGGGGCCGGGGCGGCAGCCCCGTTTTAAAATCGCGGCGCCTGATGCAAAAGCACTTCGGTAACGAACTTGACGCCGGGATAGGCAAGCGTGAGCAAAAGATAGGCGAGCAACACCAGCCGTGCCCCCACCCGCCCTCTCACGCCGATCAGCCGGTGGGCGGCCAGAAGCACACCGATCAAGGCGAAAGCCATCAGTGACAGCAATGTCTTATGGTCGAAGCGAAGGATCACGCCCGTTTCCAGATACTGCAACGCCATGCCACTGACCAGGCCAAGGCCCAGGATGATTTCCGAACCCACCAGCAAACGACCGGACAGAGCCTCGCTGTCGGCCACCGGCGGCAACAGGCGCGTCAGGGCATTCGGACGCTTGGCCTTGAGCGCGCGTTCCTGAAGGAAGCAGGCCAACGCCGCCACCGCCGCAATCGTCAGCAGACCATAAGTGGTAACGGAGACCAGAATATGAAATCTGACCCACATCAACGGGGCACCAACCGTCAGACCATGGCCCTGGGTCTGTTGCCAAATCGTGGCGATGGCGCCAAGAGCGATCAGATAAGGCATCAGCAGCGGCGTCAGACGCCACGCCTGAAGCATGGTCATTGAGATGACGGCAAACATCGCCAGACTGACCGCGATGCTGACCCACAAGGTAATCGACAACCCCGTATGCCAGCTTCCGGCGAGTTGGGCGAAGCTCCACGCCGAAGGCCCGATAACGGCCAGAGCCAGCACGGCGAAAAAAATGCCGTCCCGCCGTGCGCCATGCCGCAACGGCACCAGCAGCGCTGGCACCAGTGACGCCAGAGCGGCCAGATTGAACCATATTCCGTTTGCCATATCGGTCCCTTCCCCTTGGCCCTTCCCCTTGGCCCTTCCCCTTGGGATGCCACACGACTGGCCCCAGATCCCTTTTTGTTATAATAGTGGGAGTATGGGGCGTCACGCCATAGGCGTGGTTCTGCTACACGCCCGCCATTGAGGATGAGAACGGCGAATGGCAAGCAAAAATGTGGCTTTGGTGGTGGCTGCCGGTCGAGGCCGCCGTTTTGGCGGGGAGACGCCCAAGCCATACCTGGACCTGGGCGGGCGAGCGGTGTTGAGGCATTCCCTGGCCGCGTTCGCCGCTCATCCCGAGATCGACCTGGTACGGACGGTCATCCATCCTGACGACTTGAGCCTTTATGAAGCCGCCGCCTATGGACTCGGCCTGTTACCGCCGGTGCCGGGTGGGGAGAGCCGCCAGGATTCGGTTCGGCTGGGGCTGGAGAGCCTTGCCGCCGAAGCAATCGCACCAACTTTGGTGCTGATCCACGACGGCGCCCGGCCATTTGTCGACTCCGGGGCCATCTCCCGCGTGATTGCCGCCCTGGGTAACTTCCCTGCCGCCATCAGCGCCATTCCCGTCAATGACACAATCAAACGCGCCGCCTCTTCCCCAACCGCAAAAGACCCCGTGGTTGGCGGTACCGTGGACCGCGAGGGACTCTGGCGGGCGCAAACCCCCCAGGGGTTCCGGTTCGCCGACATTCTCACCGC
>JADFXL010000074.1:10054-12067 GCA_015233585.1 Alphaproteobacteria bacterium
GGGCGGCGAGGACAACTTCAAGATCACCCCCCTTCCCGACCTGGCCCGCGCCGCCCGCCGCTTCACCGGCACCACCGAGGTACGCGTGGGCACAGGCTTTGATGTCCATCGGTTCGGACCGGGCGCCGCCGTCCGTTTGTGTGGTGTCACGGTAGCCCACGATTTCGGGCTGATCGGTCATTCCGATGCCGACGTGGCCCTTCACGCCCTGACTGACGCCGTGCTGGGCGCCATTGCCGCCGGCGATATCGGCCACCATTTTCCACCGTCGGACCCTCGCTGGCGTGGAGCCGACTCGGCGATTTTTCTCGGCCATGCGGCTGGATTGGTGCGGGGACTGGGGGGGGAAATCGCCAATGTCGATGTCACGCTCATTTGCGAACGCCCCCGTATCGGCCCTCATCGGCCAGCCATGACGGCACGGGTGGCGGAAATCCTTGGTATCAACCCTGGCCGGGTCGGCATCAAGGCCACCACCACCGAGGGTCTGGGGTTTACTGGCCGTGGCGAGGGTCTTGCCGCCCCGGCCACCGCCACCATCAATATGCCTAATTTGCCGTAACGGCCCTGGTAACAGAAGATAAAGATGCGAGGGGCCTGAGGCCCCTCGCGCTCCCCCTTAGTAAGATAAAATTCATGGGGAGCACGAGGACCTCAGGCCCTCGTTCTTTCTTCTTCCAAAGCATGAGTTCGCTTGGTATCGTAGGTGCTGGGAAGTTATAATTTTTATTGAATTTCATACGGTTATATCGTTTCGTTCCCAATCCACGTGAGGAACGCAGGATTGCCTGCCAGGATCGGCAAAGCGATGACACAGGGGCAGGAATAGCTGTGCAACGCCTTGATTCTGGCGATAACCGACTCAACCAGACTGGTTTTCGTCTTCACCAGCAAAGAAACCTCGGCCTCCTCGACAACCTTGTCTTCCCACCAGTACACCGACTTGATGCCGCCAAGAATATTAACGCAGGCAACAAGACGCTCGTTGACCAGAGTGCGTGATATGGTCAGGGATTCGTCTTGCGATGCGGCGGTTATGTAAATCAGGCTGTAGGTCATGGGCACCCCTCCTCTGGGCCAACACCGCCACCCTCAAGGCTGTTGACCCGCCTTACCCGCGCCGCCGCAACACGAAGGAATGGTAGGTATCCGGCCCTATGGTCAAGGCCACGCCGATGGACCAGACCCGTTCAGGGATAAGGCCAACGCGCGGAAAAAGGCTCATCCACACAGGAAGAGGGAGCACACTGTAGTGATTCGGATTGATCTCGTGATGGGCTGATGTGTCGGGGGCAGGTACCTCAATGTAGACGATACCGCCCGGCTTGACGACACGACTGTACTCGGAGAGGGTAAACAACGGAGCGATACTGTGCTCAAGAACATGGCGGCACCACAGAACATCGAACTCGGCATCGTCGAAGTCCATGAAGTTCTGATCCATGGAACGCACATTGAAACCTTTGGACACGCACACGTCATAGTCCGTGCCCATGGTGATGCCCACGGCCCGCATCCCGATTTTCTCGAACAACTCCAGGGCAGGCCCCTGCCCGCAGCCAACATCCAGAACGCTTTGCCCAGGAGCAATCAGACCATCCCGCAACAGGGTATCGATCGTCGAGCCAGTGATTGAGCGGCTTATTTCCGACGTAACTTCCGGGTACACGTCCCCGACGAGAGAATTCAGAAAGTTGTCGAAACGAGTGTAATCGCGCATCTGGCCTGCCCCCCCTGCCTGTCGCCATTCGATCTTTACCCATTAAGTGCCTATTGGACAAGGCACAATTCACCTCGAATGGAATGACATTTGAGCCGTCATCCATCGGCCAGCCATCCGGCGATGAGGGCCGCCGCCGTTTCGACTCCCGAAGGTACCGCCGGGAAGGGTGCCGGCTGGGCCAGCAAAGCGGCCAGATCCCCGGTGATGGCACCTTGGCGCAGTCGTTCCAGGCTGACCGCACGGGACCGTGTGTGATGCCGTAGCCATGCGCTGAGGCCCGGTTCCTCCGG
>JADFXL010000075.1:0-7760 GCA_015233585.1 Alphaproteobacteria bacterium
GAGATCCTTGGCGAGGAACAGCACGGCGTCAAGCGGATGAGACATGGCCTTGCGCGCCGTCTCATGGCGGACCCCACCCTGGAGCGCGTCGCGAATAATTGCCTCGGCGCTGGCCGCAACCCGCCTGAGGCTGACGGCAAGGCCGGGCAGTCCTGCTGCGGCGGCGGCCGTGGCGGCCTCGCGCAGGCTCACCACCCGGTCGCCCGCATGAACCAGTTCCTGGGACGCCTCCCAGGACAAAACCGGCCGTGGTGCGGCCTGGGTGGGAGCCGCCGGGGCTGTCGCCCGCAGAAAACGGACGATGGCAACGGTGGAGGCCAGAGAAAAGGTGAGGAATGTCATCGACCCGGCTTCGGCAGAGTCACCTCCCGCCACAGGCCGGGTCAGAACTCCGCCGACCAATCCGCCGAAGAACAGCAACGTCGCGAATCCGATCACCCCCGCCCGACTCGACGGCCAGCCGTTGAATCCGACAGCTTCAGGATGTTTCAATCCAAGAACTAAAGCTGGGAGTGAGTACAACAAAAGCCCGAACAGAACGCTGCTTATCATGAACACGATCCAAATCGAAAAAAGGGTGCCGGCGATATCGTCGTAAGAGATAGTCCTGACCGCCAATAGAGATAGTCTCTACTGCCAACAGAGATAGTCTCTACCGCTAACAGCGAGCAAAAGGAAGCAGATGCGATCTTCCTGCCCCCTTGAAGCATAAATCTGTTAGCGGCGACGGCGGTGTGGTAGGATACCTGACATACTCTCGCAGGGGGGCAGCAGGGTGGCTGTGGCCACCACCTCTTGATAACCAAAGGCTGAGGGCATTAAGATGAACGCAAAACCAATGGCTTTCCTCATTCTCGTGGTCACGGCGCTGCTGTGTATCACGCCGTGCCTTGTTTCTGCGGCGGAACCGCCCGTGCTGATGATCATGCAGGTAAGCGGTAAAGTCGAGTTCAGCAAGGATGGCGCGGCCTGGGCGGATCTTACCCGCAACAAGTATCTTTTCACAGGAAACGTCGTACGTACTGGCGCCGACGGGACCGGCAAGCTCGTCAGTCAGGCTAACGGCATGGTCCAGACCATCGCCGCCAATTCGGAGATTCAGGTTAGTGCCGAAGGCGCCAAGGTCACGTCCGGGTCGTTGTCGGCGCCAACCCAGGTGGCGGGCGATCTGGTAAGCGGTCTTGGCAACCGGTTCGCCGAAGCCCAGCGGTATACGACGACGCGGCGCAGCGCCCCCGTTGGGGAAAATGCCTTCGATGACAAATTGTCAACCATCGCCCACGTCGTTCTGTCTGGAACCTATCCCGACCTGGTATGGGCGAATGCGGACCCGAAGGATTCCTACGGCATCACCATCGACGGCAAGGCGGAACACAAGGTGGCAGCCACGTCTGAGCCTGTCGTGCGTTACCGGCTCTCGGGGCTGACGGCGGGTCGTCACACGTTCCGCATTACGGTGTTCGACGGCGCGGGCAAAGCCGGCGCCTCCTCCGCTGACGGCGAGATCGTCTGGCTTTCCGCCCATGAAGACGCGGCGCTCAGGCAAGCCGAAGAAACCATTCGTTCGCTGTCGCCGGGCGATGATTTCTCCATTGCCAATCTTCTTGACGAAAAGGGATTGACGGTGGCCGCCATGGATTCCTACCGCAAGCATTTCGCTGCCCACAGCAACGACAATGAAATGCGGCCTCTGCTGATCCGGGTTTATTCCGACCTGGGGCTGGCCGATCTCAAGACGGCCGAACTCCAGACCTATCGCAAGATGGCCGCTTCCAGGTAGGCGTCCTTGCAGGTACGGACGGGGGGTGAGGATGAAGCTGAATCTGCGGAAGCGGTACGATCTTCTGGTCGTGTTCATGCTTTTCCTCGCCGTCTTCCCGGCGGAGCGAGCCGACTGGTTTGCGGTCGTCGAGGAACAAACCCTCTCGTTCCGCCATTTGTTGCGCTGGAGTTTTGGCGATCGGCAGATTGATGCGTTGTCCAAGGACATCGTTCTGGTCAATACCGATGAGAAATTCTTTGCCAAGTACCACAGCTTTCCCCTGCGGCGAACCGATATCGGCCGTATTGTCCATAACCTGAAGGAACTCGGCGCCAAGGTTATCGCGATCGATACGTTGATGGACTTCCCAAGTTCGTACGGCGAGGATCCGGTCCTTGCCGCCGATCTCAAAAATGCCGGCAACACGCTCCTGGTGGCGCAAGCCGACTTCCGCAACGGGAAGTTCATCCGCATCAATTACCCCACCGCCGAACTGGATCGGGCATCGGCCAGTTCCATCACCAATATCAGCTCCTCAAGCGCCATAATCACCAGCCTGTCGCGGCTGCGGGTCTATCCCGAGTTGACGGCTCTGAAGAGCGGATGGCCCTATTCGGTGCGGGTGGCGGCGATGTTCCTGGGCGTGGAACCCTCGCTGGCGGGGGGCGTTCTGTCGCTTGGGGATATTCACATTCCCCTCGATCGTCAAAATCGCTTCCTCATCGACTTCGCCCCCTTGCCCACCGGCACGAAGTTCTTGAGCGAATCGGCCGGTATCAGCGCACTGGAATTCCTCGACATCAGCAAGCTCGACGAAAACGATCGTATGGAACTGGGCACATGGGTCAAGGACAAGATCGTGCTGCTCGGCGATACGTCCGAAGTTTCCCATGACTGGTTCGACACTCCCGTCGGCATGGTCTATGGAATCGAGATCATCGCCGATACCGTGAACACCCTTCTGCATGGCGCCCCCCTTCGTCCGGCCGACGACGGACTGCAAGCCGCCGTCACCATTGCCACGTTTGCCCTGCTGCTGCTGCTGGCCGCCTTCGTGTCCTCGCCCCTGCTGCGGGCGCCGATCGTGCTGATCTTGTTCGCCGCCTATGTCGGCGCCACCACCTACGCCTATATCCACGCCGGAATCGTCTTCCGGGTGACTTATCTGGCCCTGGCTCTTCTCCTCGCTTACCTGACGATCGAATTCCGCCAGTACATGGACGTCCGCAATCAAAAGCAGCAAATATCCAAGACCTTCGGACAATACATCCCTCACGAACTGGTCGATGAGATGACCCGCAGCGGCCAGACCGTCTCCATCGGCGGGGAAAGCCGGGAAATGACCGTGCTGTTCTCTGACGTGCGCGGCTTCACCACGATTTCGGAGGGACTGGCGCCGCAGGTGCTGACCCAGCTCATGAATGCCTTCCTCAGCCCCATGACCCGCGTCATCCACGGGCACCGGGGCACCATCGACAAATACATGGGCGACGCCATCATGGCCTTCTGGGGCGCACCGCTCCACGATCCCGATCACGCCAGGCACGCCGTCGAGGCGGCGTTGCACATGATTACCGAAATGGAAGCGATCAACGCGGATTTTGCCGCCCGGGGCTGGAAGCCGATCAAGATTGGCGTTGGCCTGAACACCGGGGTCATGAACGTTGGCAACATGGGTTCCGACTTCCGGCTGGCGTATACCGTGCTGGGGGATGCCGTCAACCTTGGGTCGCGGCTGGAGGGACTGACCAAGCAATATGGGATCCAGACCATCATCAGCGAAGACACCGCCAGGGCGGTTCCCGACCTGATAACCCGTGAACTGGATCAGGTTCGCGTCAAGGGCAAGGATACCCCGGTCACCATCATGGAGCCGGTCGGATTTTCTGCCGATGTCGATGCAGCGGTTATCGACACTCTGGCCCGCTATCACGCCATGTTGACGCTGTACCGTGCTCAGGAATGGGATCGGGCTGAAGCCGAACTTCAGGCCCTGATCAAGGAGGAGCCGGGGCGGATGCTCTACAAGATCTATCTGGATCGCATCCTACACTTCCGCGACCATCCTCCGGGTGCGGCGTGGGATGGGGTTTTCACGTTCACGACCAAATGATCATGAGCCAAGAGGCTGAAATTGTTTCCGACAGGAGGCGGTTGGCAGGGAAGGCGTCACAAAGCCTGAAGGCTGTCGTGTTCAACCTCCTCATGGTTGGACGGGGACCGAAACGTATCCTGGCCCTGCTTGACCACGCCATGATCTCCCTGATTTTCATCAACATCGTGTCGGTGGCCCTGGAGACGGTCCCGGCGGTCAGACATGTTTACGGCACATGGTTGTTCACGATCGATGCGATCACCATCAGCGCCTTCACCCTGGATTATCTGTTGCGGTTGTGGCTCAGCGATCAGGACCCAGCCTACCGGAACCGGGGCGCCTTCTGGGGACGGGCGCTGTATCTGGTCTCGCCGCTGGCCGTGATTGACCTAATTTCGATCCTGCCGTTTTACATCACGCTTTTCGTCGATACGGACCTGCGCTTTCTCCTGCTGTTCCGCCTTTTACGCCTTCTCCGGCTTTCGCGGTATTCGACCGCCCTGTTGAGCCTTCTGGCCGCGTTCACCAGTGAGCGCAGGACGCTGGGTGCGGCCCTCCTCGTCATCATAGTGGTGACGGTGTTTGCCGCCGGAGTTGAATTTCTGATCGAACAAAACACCCAGCCAGACAAGTTCGGCACCCTGCCCGACGCCATATGGTGGGCCATCGTCACCATAACCACCCTAGGTTATGGTGATGTGACGCCAATCACGCCGCTTGGAAAACTGTTTTCCGGTGTACTGTCCCTGTTTGGGATCGCGATCTGCGCGGTTCCGGCTGGTATCATGGCCTCGGCTTTCCTGACGGAAATAAAGAAACGGGATTTCGTCGTCAACTGGAGACTGGTGGCGCATGTGCCGCTGTTTGCACATCTTGATGCCGAGCGTATCGCGGAAATCTCCAGCCTGCTCGAACAGCGCATCGTCCCCGCCAACACCGCCGTCGTCACCGAGGGCGAGAAAGGGGATTGCATGTACTTCGTCTTGTCCGGGCAGCTTGAGGCCGTTTTCAGTTCCGGGCGCTCCACGCTTAACAAGGGGGCGTTCTTCGGTGAAATGGCCCTGCTCGACAACTCGCCGCGCACGGCCACCATCATTGCCCAGACCGAACGCCGCCTTTTGTGCCTGATGGAGGCCGTTTTGAGAGTTCTGCTCGACCGCTTCCCGGAAATCCGCGCCACCATAGCCAACACAGCCAAACGACGTGCCGCCGAACAAGCAGAAAAACATGACCACGCGGGGAGATAGCCGGAACGGGGGGCCTCACGGCCAAAGCCATGCGGCACCTCGCACGCCGCTGGAATCGCCATGTCGGGGAGGGCGAATTGCGGTAACGACCTGATCGGAAAAGACGAAAGACGGTATCCGTCGCGGCAGACTTTCGTAAAGCCGTGTCAAATTGGACAGACCGCCACCCAGTACAATCGTGTGGGGGTCGATGATATTGATCACGGTAGCCAGTGCCCGCGCCAGCCGCTCCTCATAGCGGCACAAACTGGCCTCTGCGGCTTTGTCTCCGGCGGCAGCGGCGGTCACAATGTCGGCGGGTTTGAGGCCACAGCCATGATCGCGAGACAAACCCGGACCCGACAGAAATGTTTCGATGCAACCATGCTTGCCGCAATAGCACTCCGGCCCCGGCCGCTCGTCGTCTCGACACCGGGGCAGCGGATTGTGGCCCCACTCGCCCGCAATAGCGTTGGGGCCGGCAAGCAAGCGTCCGTGGGCCACCACACCACCACCAACTCCGGTGCCGAGGATGACACCGAACACCACCGGATCCCCGGCTGCGGCGCCGTCGCTGGCCTCCGACAAGGCGAAGCAGTCGGCATCATTGGCGATACGCACCGGCTGTCCCAATGCCGCCGCCAGGTCGCGGTCAAGAGGGCGACCGATCAGCCACGTCGAATTGGCATTCTTGACCAGGCCGGTGGCCGGGGAGATCGTGCCTGGAATGCCGATCCCCACGGTTGGAGCCGGTGCCATGTTCTCCAGTTCAGCCGTTATCCCGGCAACCAGATCCGCGACCGTGCGCACCGTGCCGGCGTAATCACCAACTGCCGTCGGCACCCGGCGCCTCACCAGAACCGCGCCATCCCGGCCAATGGCGATGGCTTCGGTCTTGGTTCCGCCCAGGTCGATACCAATTCGCACGCTGGGGATTCGTTCCATTTCTTCACCATAGCCGAACCCAATCCTTCGGGGCTATCGCTCCGAACCCCATCTGGAGCTATGCCCCAGGTTCCCTTTTTTCGCTGCTAATTCCTGTTCAGCGGTTCAAAGCCTGCATGGCTTGAGGATTGTAACGTTCGCCGGCGGCAGCCCCGAGGGGAAAGGCTTCGGCGAGGCGACGCAGGTCATCCGCGCCAAGGTTGACCGTCAGGGCTGCCAGATTCTCTTCCAGCAGATGCACATGTTTGGTGCCGGGAATGGGGAGGATGTCTTCGCCCTGAGCCAGTACCCAGGCCAAAGCCAGTTGCGCCGGTGTACACCCCCTGATCTGTGCCATCGCTTCCACGGTCCGCACCAGACGGAGATTGGCGTCAAAATTGCTGCTGGAAAAGCGTGGATGATGGCGGCGCCAATCGTCTGTGGGAAGATCCTCGGGGCGCCGGAAGCAGCCAGTGAGAAAACCACGCCCAAGCGGGCTATAGGCGACGAAACGGACCCCGAGAGCACGGCACGTGGGCAGGATTTCACGCTCCGGGTCGCGGCTCCACAAGGAATATTCCGTTTGCAGAGCGGCGATGGGATGGACTGCGACCGCCCGGCGCAAAGTGGCCGGTGCCGCTTCGGACAGGCCAAGGGTGCGCACCTTGCCCTGGCGCACCAGCTCGGCCATGGCGCCAACGGTGTCTTCGATGGGGGTGTCGGGGTCAACCCGATGCTGGTAGTAAAGATCAATGACCTCGACGTCGAGACGGCGCAGGCTTGTTTCACAGGATTGCCGAACGTATTCGGGGCGTCCGTTCACACCCAGGAATTCCCCGCCGGGGCCACGGACATTCCCGAATTTGGTCGCCAGTACCACCTGGTCCCGGCGATCGCGGACAGCCCGGCCAACCAGTTCCTCGTTGCGCCCACAGCCATACATGTCGGCGGTATCGAAAAAAGTGACGCCAAGGTCAATGGCACGATGGATCGTGGCAATCGATTCGGTCTCGCTGCCGCCAACGTAAAAGTCGGACATGCCCATGCAGCCAAGGCCCAGGGCAGAGACAGGAAGATCGGGAGCGAGTTGTCGGCTCTGCATTGCATGGGTTCCTTTGACAGGATTGGTTATTTCTGAGTATCGTTTCTCATGCCAGCATTGCCCCGCACGGCGTGAGCCGCTATTGATGTCACAGGAAAGTCATAATCGCTGGAGAAAACACCCAATGCAGATTCCTTTGCAGATTACGTTCCATGGCCTCGATCATTCGGACGCCGTAGAGGAACGCATCCGCGCAAAGGCCTCGCGGCTGGAGGCCATATTCAATCGGATTGTCAGTTGCCGGGTTGTGATCGAGCTACAGCACCACAGCGCTTCGTTTCATATCCGGTTATTCGTGGTGGTACCTGGGGATGAACTGGTGGTAAAGCGGGAAACCAAGGAAGCCCATATCCACGAAGACATCAACGTTGCCTTGCGCGACGCCTTCCTGGCCATGGAACGTCAACTGAACGACTACGTCACCCGCCATCGCCGGACCAATCGGATCGAACCGGCCCCGGCTGATTCGTTAATCTGAATCCCGGGCCGTGCGCCACAGCCCCGGTTCCGTTTCCACAAAGCCGTTATCGCGGTAGAGGTTACGGACGGGGATGTTGCGGAGGGTTGCGAGAATGCGCCCCGACAAAGGTCCCCCCGGAAGCCGCCCTACCGCCCCGACGATGCGCCGCAGGAATTCGTGCTCCCCACCCA
>JADFXL010000075.1:7826-11973 GCA_015233585.1 Alphaproteobacteria bacterium
GCGGCGCCCACCAGACCGTGATCGCCGAAACGGTCGGCCACGTCGAGAGCGAAAACACGGGCGGTAGGACTGGCCACCAGGGCGGTCAGTTCATTCGGCGAGAATTTCCGGCCCGTGGTGTTGAACTGGGTGGTGCGCTGGAACAGCTCTTCAATACGCCCTAGCCGCTCGTTCGTGTCCAGGCGTTCAAAGCGGTACTGGATTTGCAGCGAGGCGATGTACTGCGCTTCGTTCATGGCTTCGCGATGATGCTGGCGCTCCAGCTGCGCTTTGACCAGAGTGCTGCGTGCAGCAGCCTCGGCGGTGATGACCGGCAATTGCAGGCGTGGATCGTCCAGCAGGTGGCGGCGCAGGATAAACGGATCGTCGCCCCACACCTCGACCTCGGGCAAACGCTGACGCACCCGTTCGCGTTCCACCGGCTGGTCATCAATGAACAAAAAGGTATCCAGCGCAAAGCCAAGTTCATCCGCAATCGACCGAATATTATCAACCTTGTCGTTCCAGTTCACGCGCCACGTTACAAAATCATCAGGCGTCAACAGCCGCTTGCGTGGATAATTATTCGGATATTTCCACAATTCGCGTACGGTGGCTTCGTCATTCTTACTGACGCAGGCCAGAACGATACCTCGCTTTTTCAAACATAGCAGCGCTTCATGCAGGCCAAAATAAAGGCCGATATAGGAAAACGTGCCGCTGATTTCCGGGGTCCAGGCGAACGGACGGCCCGTTTCGGCCAGCACGCCGGGCCACAACGTGCCGTCGAGGTCAAGGATCACGCATTTTTTGCGGTCGATCCCCAGAACCGTCATCAGCGCGTCCACATGCGTCACCGCCAGGGAAGTCTCGCGTCCGTAAGGATCGCCGCCGACGAATTGCACCAGAGGGGCCGTGTCGGGAAATAGGTTATGGACGGCGGATTTCTCGCTTTCCGGCCGTTGCAACAACCAGCCCAGCGAGCCAAGATGCGTGAACCCCACCAGCCCATCATCCAGCATCCGCCGAGAGCCAACCGCGCCCAGGGCCGCCGTGATGTCGATGACATGGACGCCGGGGAAGGTTGCCGCCAGCTCCGTCAGGGCGATGTTGGCCCAGCGAAATCGCGTTCGATGTCCGCCAAGGCCCTGGTCCGCCAGCCCAAGGGGTAGTACGGTCGGTTCGGGCAGGTTGTCGATGAGGATGGGGGCGGTGCTGCGTTCGCGCAATTTCCTCAGCAGATCCCTCGCTTGTGCAATATAGGCGGAATGCGGGAGTTGTCCGGGGGCTGGGTTTTCGACGATGAGATGCCGCGCCCGCAAGGCGCCGATGAAAATGGCGTCGTGCTTGTGCTCGCTGGCAAAGCGCACATCGTCGGGGAAGGTTGCGGAAACCCGTAAGTCGATGCCGCGACGTTGGGCCTCGCGGCGCAGGAAGTCGGCTTCCATCTGAATGTCGCAGTCGCCAAACAACAGGACATCGACGCGCCGGGCGGTCGCGTCGAAATCTCCGGGGCGGAGGGCCGTGCCAACCGCCCAATACGGATTGGCGCCTTCCTGCAATTTGCGGCGCAGGTGTTCCAGAATCTCGCCTGGATCGCGCCCGTGGGTTGGCGCGAGTTCTGTGCTGACGGCGATCAATTCTTCTTCCGGTGTTTTATCGGTCAGGATCTGGCGTTCGGTCAATCCCGCAATCGCGCCATCAATGGCCATGCGTGGATAGGCGATCATCGCCTCCAGGGCGGAGCAATCCTCCGGCACCCGGCGGGGTTCGGAAAAGTAATTCAAAATGCGGTTGACTTCACGGTCCACGGCCAGCCGCAGGTGCGTGATCGCGTGAACAATCAAAAAGCGGTCTGTACCGACCGGGAGTTGATGAACGAACTGGGAACGACGCAGGATCATGAATTCGACGGCCATGAAGTTTTGGTGTGTGCTTTAATAACCGGCAACGAACGCGGGGCTGCCGCCCCGGTCCCTGCTCGGGGTTATGCCCCGAACCCCCTTTTTATTTATAGAGAAAAAAGGGGTCTGGGGCTTGGCCCCAGACGGGTTCGGGCGGTAGCCCGATCTTCTGGTTTAAGACCTGATCAATAAAGGCAACGCCATAAGCCCCAGCCCCACGCCGAGAAGGATCATCAGGTTATCCGTGAAATATGGATACGCACACAAAGCCGCGCCACTAAACATTGGCACCAGCGAGTGTTGTTTCCTACCATACATAATATACGCAGTACCAATAATCGACGTCACCAAGCCAACGACAAAAACGGTCGAGTTTATATTAAAATCCATATTTATACCCCGGTGAAAGCAGGCTAGGCTATTGGACCTGAATTTCCAGACGGCTCTCCACGATTCCCGACGGGTTCGATTGCTGGACGGCGGTTGACAGGTCGTCCAGCGAGCGAACCTGGAGCGGCGCGAATTCCTTGGCGTTCAGGTCAAGCGGGAGTTTCATGTTGGTGTTGCTGGCGTAGCAACCGATCCGCTCGTTGGAATTGGCTTGGTCGAAGCGGATTTTCACGGGCTGGTGATCGGCGGAAAGCACAACGTCACGCCGGGTCAGGTATGGCTCGGCGGCCTGGAAGTGGTTGGGGAACAGGCGGGCAATGGTGCCTTTGGCGTCTTGATAGTAACAGTATACGTATGAATCCCGGTTCACAAGCAGGTTGGCGACCAAAATTTCACCCTGCCGATAGGTCGGGCGGTCGCCGCGTTCGGAGGTGACACGCACGGCGAGCGGCTCTGCCGTGTTGATGGTTTTTGGAGGCAACTCCGGCAGAGGAGCGCCCTCGGCCTTGAGTTGCTCATTGCTGAGCAGGCTGAAATAGGTATCAAAATTGATCCGGCCATCGGCAATAATATGGTTCTGCGACTGATAGCGGGCGAGGGTATCGGTCAAGCTCTGGTTGGACTGGCCGTCCACCGGGCCTTGGTAGAGCTTGTTGGCCGCAAGCTTGCTTTGCACGAAGCGTGCCCGTTCCTCGGGTTTCATGTCATCGAACCAGCCGCGTGCCGTTACGATGGCCTTGGGATAGGTTTTCTCGGTTTGCAGGCATTTCCAATAGGGCGTGTGGGTGAGTTCGCCCATGGATTCGATGGCGTTCAGTTCGATCAATGCGCGTGCGGCGGAGCTGGTGCTTTCCGTCTCACTGAGGGCGATGTTGAACGTGGGGCCGATCTTGCCGATGGGAATGGTGGTGCCGTCGCCGTTGCCCTTGACGTCCTGGGTGATGATGATGCTGTTGCTGGCGCCAGCGTCGGCGATGACCTGGTGGGAGATGGTCTCGCCGACATTCATGTCCACCGACATGATGGTGAACGTCTTGTTCGCCGTCAAGCCGCTTTCGGCCATAAAGGAACTGACCACGCTCTCGGCACTGAGTCCCTGGACATTGTTGTCCAGCTGGCTGATGGCGCCGCGAATATAGTAATTGGGCACCGTGTGTCCGGTGTTGGACGCCCGTGCGGCGTCGGAGAAGAACGTCATGTGCTCGGGGTCATAATCAATAAACGTAAAGGCCCGGCTTCGGCGCGACATCTGATTGAGGGCGTTGATCAGCATGTCCTTGCTGCCCACGGACACCTTTTCGGTGGAGTCCACGATGCCGGCGCTGGTGATAGTGATGTCGTGCTTGTTATGGGACAACATCAATCCATCCATGCACTGGAGCGCAGGCGAAAAGCTGGTGGTGGCTTTCTGAGCCGGGGTCTTGGGGGCATCTGCCACAGAGCCGGATTCCGGGTGGGGAGTCGGGTTGGGGTTGGCGCAGCCCAGGAGCGGCAGGAGGAGGAGCGAGGACAACGTCAGGCGGGCCATGGGGCGGCGGAGGGGGAAATGGGTCATCAGGAGCATGGAGACCATCCTAACGTGACGGTTGAAATGTCAAGGAATATCGAGGGATGACGGCCAGACACCCCGCCGTCCGTCCGGGTTGCGCGGGTAACGATCCACCCGGCCCAGGTCTGGCCGGTGGTCCGATAGGGCACCCCGATCTCCCTCTGTCGGTCGGTCACGATCGTTACCTGTAACACCGTATCTGCATATATCCTTCAGGTTAGCACACTCAATCCCGGAACACCAGCGCCCAAAAGGAAATTAATGGGTAAGCGCCGGGGTCTGGCCGAGGTTGAGGTGGCTTTCGAGGCGGTCCAGCCGGTCTTCG
>JADFXL010000076.1:0-11325 GCA_015233585.1 Alphaproteobacteria bacterium
CCTCGCCGAAGTGTTGTGGGCCAGCCCGCGCGAATTGCTGAATATCTTTCAGGCCGACGAAGTGGGGTGCCATATCATTACGGTTACCAACGACGTCCTCAAGAAACTCACCGGAGTAGGTAAAGATCTCGCGGTATTCTCTCTGGAAACCGTCGAGATGTTTTATCGAGACGCCGCGGCTGCCGGTTTCCAAATTTCTTTTTGATTGATGCCGACGCTGGAGCAAAAGGGAAGCGCTTGGATGGGGAACTGGACGGTTCCGCCAATTTCAAACGCGATTCCCCAGTCTGACATTCTGCTTGCAACGTCGGGGGAGGGGCTGGTACAAAATTTGGGCTGGAGATTATACGGACCACACCAATCGCTTGGGAGCTTGCGTTTCGGGGGGTGTTGCTCCCAGGCCGTGAATGTCTTGTGGCAATTATCCTTTGCCATCTGAGCACAATCGCCATGGACCCTGAGAAGCTTCCCCACCTTCTGGAATATTCGCAAGCCGGCCGAATCGTCGATGTTCGCGCGTTCAGGGGCTGAACCATGACCGTATTGAAAGTGTGCATCCTGGCGGCAGGCTGCGGATCTCGGTCTCGGGCGAACCTCATGGGCATGCATAAGGGACTGCTGCCGGTGGGCAACCGGGCGGTGCTGAGCCGAATTATAGAACAGTTTCCCACCGGAACCCGCTACGTGATCGCGCTTGGCAATTACGCGGCTCAAGTCCGCGATTATCTGGCCATTGCTCATCCCGATGCCGATATCGTCACGGTTGATGTCGATCGTTTCACCGGGCCGGTGGCCGGGCCGGGTTACTCGCTTTTGGCCTGCCGGGACCATCTGGGAGAGCCCTTCATCGTCTCGACCTGCGACACCCTGGTGCCTGCTGAAATTCCACCACCGGATTACAACTGGGTCGGCGTTCATCCGGTAGAGAACCCCCACCGCTGGTGCACAGTAGCGATTGGCGAGGGCGAGCGGGTGGTGGCCCTATACGATAAGCTGCCGGATACCCCGCCGGTCGGCTACATCGGCCTGGCCGGCATTCATGACTACGAGCGTTTCTGGCTGGCGCTGGAGCGGGGGCTGTCGGTCGCGGGCGAATCCCAGGTCATCCCAGGTCTTGCCGGGCTGGTTGACAGCGGCATCAAGGCGATCCATATGCCGTGGTTCGACACGGGGGACGAGGAAGGATATCAGCACTTATTGTCGAAATCCGATCCGAATTATTCATTCGACGGCAAGACAACCGACGTCACCTATAAAATCTCTGATCGGATTATCAAATTCTTCAGCAATCCGGACCTGTCCGCCAAGCGCTTTCAGCGCGGTCGTCAGCATGCCGGCATTTTTGCCGAGGTGCTGGAGCACCACGGACATTTCTTCAGTTATCGCTTCGTTCCCGGCGCTATGCTGTCGACTTACCGCGATGTTGCCCATCAGACTGCGCTGCTGGCTTGGCTGCAGGCTTCGTTCTGGCGTCCGGTCGCGTGCGAAACCACGCGCTTCGCTGAGTTATGCCGGCGTTTCTATCGTGATAAGACTCTGGAGCGTCTGAACTCTTATCTTGAACGCCACGTCGAAGACCGGCGCGAGGTGGCGGGACTGGGGATCAACGACCGGACCTGTCCGACCGTCGCCGAACTGCTGGAGCGGTTGCCGGACTCCTTTTGGAGCGGCGGACTGGCATCGACCTTTCATGGCGACCTTCACGCAGACAATGTCGTGATCGGCAAGGACGGCCGGTTGACGCTGATCGATTGGCGGCAGGACTTCGCCGGAGAAACCGGTTATGGCGACCTTTACTATGATCTGGCCAAGTACTACCACACCATCGACCTCTGCCATGAATCCATGGCGGGAGCATTCAACATCACTGGCGCCGGATCTCGCCTGCTCATAAATCATGATCCCCTGACCGATGCCGAGGCGCTCAAAGCGGCATTCTGGGAATTCTGCGACAGGAATGGGTATGGCCGGGAGAGGGTCGCGCTGATCAACGGCCTGATTTTCATCAACATGGCCCCGCTTTACGACCGCCCATTGGCCGATTATCTTTATTTATTCGGCAGGCTTCGCCTGACCGAGGCGCTTGTGGCTTCAACCGGGGACACTCACTCATGACCTTCGTCACGACACCAAAACCTTGGGGTAAGGAAATTCTTTGCGATAAGACCAGTCGCTACGCCCTCAAGGATATTCATGTGAAAGCGGGCTCGCGGACTAGCCTTCAATCTCATGTTCATAAAGAGGAGACGATTCTGGTCATCTCCGGCCGCATCTCGGTCGAGAGCGGGCCGTCACTGGACCGTCTGACCACCACCGTTTATGGCCCGGACGAGGGCTACACACTGTTTCCCGGCACGATTCATCGGGTTACGGCTCTCGAGGATGCCCGCTATGTTGAAGCCTCTACGCCGGAACTTGACGATGTGATCCGCTATGCCGACGATTACGGCCGGGCGCAGGATGCGGGTTAAGATGTTATCTTCTTCCGTAAATACCGGGACCATGGAACGGGCGTGAGCCGGGTTCCCCACAATTTTCTCCAAATATACGGGCAAGTGGGTTAGGCTTGCTCGGATTGCCGGGTCCGCTCCCTCGCCAACGATTGAGGCCGGTTCGCAGATGAATGGCTCCCTCCTCCATGAGAGGCTGAAGAAACAGCTTGGCCGCTGGCCCTGCACGCTGCTCGGCGTCGGCGTCGTCAGCGAGGTCTGTGTCGATGCCGCCATCGAACTGGCCAACGAGCATGATGTCGACCTGATGCTGGTCGCCAGCCGTCGTCAGGTCGATACCGACGCCCTGGGTAGCGGCTACGTTTGCGGCTGGAACGCCGAGCGCTTGGCCGCCCATGTCCGCGCGCGCGATGCCAAGGGCCGGGTTCTGCTCTGCCGCGACCATGGCGGCCCCTGGCAGAACACGGAGGAAATCAAGCGCGGCATGTCCGTGGCCGAGGCCATGGCCTCGGCCAAGTCCTCCTATGAGGAGGACATCGCCGCGGGATTCGCCGTCATCCATCTCGACCCCAGCGTCGCCCCCGGCGCGGCCCCCGACCTGGAGACGGTGCTGGACCGGCTTTTCAGCCTGTACGACTTCTGCTGGGATACGGCCCAGCGCCACAGCCGGGAAATCGTCTTCGAGGTCGGCGCCGAAGAGCAGGACAGCGTCTCCCATTCGCTGAACGACCTGACCGAACTGCTCGACCGGCTCAATCGCTTCTGCGGGGATCAGGGGCTGCCCAGCCCGACCTTCATCGTGGTGCAGACCGGCACCAAGGTGATGGAGACCCGCAACATCGGCTCGCTCGATAGCCCCTACCGCATCGACGACCAGTTTCCGACCGAGATCTATATTCCGCGCGTCATTCAGAGCCTGTCGCGCTTCGGCATTCTGCTCAAGCAGCACAATACCGATTATCTGTCCGACGAGGTGCTGCGCTGGCATCCCTGGCTGGGCATTCATTCCGCCAATGTGGCGCCGGAGTTCGGTGTGGCCGAGAGCCGGGCGCTGGTGCATATCCTGGAGGCGAACCGCCTGCCCCAGCTCCGCGACACCTTCTTGGAGATGGCTTACGGCTGCCACAAGTGGGAGAAGTGGATGCTTCCGGGCAGCCGGGCCAGCGACCGCGAACGGGCGGTCATTGCCGGCCATTACGTCTTCTCGACCCCCGGCTTTCATGAACTCAAGGCGGACGCCCGGCGGGCCCTGGCCGGTGCCGGCGTCGACCTCGACGCTTATCTGAAATCCCGGGTCAAGCAAGCCATCATGCGCTACATGACGTGCTTCCGTTTGGTGATGGAACCATGAAGAAAGTTGCCGTCATTATCCTGAATCGGAACCTGCCGCAGGCCACCGACCAGCTCTACGAAAAGTTTCAGAGCTTTAATAATGGCGAACTCGACGTCTTCGTGGTCGAGAGCGGTTCAGATCATGACAAACTCTCGCGTTACTGCACGTGGTGGGCCGACTGGGACGAGGCCCGGCAAATGGGGCTGCGGTACCCGCGGGGTTTTAATTACGGCCTGCTTCAGCTCAAGCGCACGGGACGCTTCTCCGACTACGATTACTTCTTCATGGTGTGCAACGACATCTGGTTCGATGACCCGATCGTGGCCATTCTGCTGGAAGAAATGGAGCGACATCCCCGGCTGGGCATCATTTCGCCGTGCGGCAGAAACTGGGGTGAGCGCACCCTGATCGGCGAGAACCAGACGCGCTACGTCTGGCACGTCAACCATCTGGCCTGGTTGGTCCGGCGCCGCTTCGTCGAGACGATCATGGAACGGGCCACGCCGACCTATATGAACCTTTTTTACGACGGCACCAACTACCGCGGCTACTACGCCGACCAGGAGGTAATCATCAAGGGCTATATCAACGAGTTCGCCACGGCGATCTCGTCCAAGGCCATGATGATCGAAAAGACGGAACTGCTGCGCACCCAGGCGGACCTGATCCGCACCGAGCCCTATGAGATCAACATCCGTCAGGTCTTCGATGAAGGGCGAGAGTGGGTCTACCGGAAGTACGGCTTCACCACGCGCGCTCACATGCAACTCTATGCGCAGATGTTCTTCGACCGGTTCTTCCACCTGTACCCACATCTGACGGAATACCGGCTGTAGAACGGGAGAGGTCGCCTGCTCCCTTTGACGCGCCGGGATCAATCGATCGCCACAGGTCCGCTGCTCAGATAGGCCTCGGTTTCGGCCAGCCCCTCGGGTGAGCCGATCTCGTGGAAGCGCCGGGTTGATTCGTAACCGGCCAGCAGACCGGCGTCGACCAGCCCGGAATAGACGTCGGCGAGGTCGAACGGCTCGCCATCCGGCCAGGCCGCCAGGACCTCAGCCCGGAGCAATCCCAGGCCATAGTCGATATAGCGCATGTCGGGGCGCCGGAGTTTCTTGCTGTAGCAGACGATGCGGCCCTCGGAGAACACGACGTTGCTGGTGTCGTAGCGGCCTTCATTGCCATAGACGGTCATCAGGCCGTCGAGGCCGCTGGCCTCGAACGCCGCCGCCACCGGCGCGAAGGCGATGTCGAGATAGCTGTCGCCGTAAAGGATGAAGAAGCGCTCGCCCAGCAGCGGGAGCGCCCGGCGCAGTGCGCCGCCGGTGCCCATCAGACGGTCACCGTCGTGGGAATACCGCACCCGCAGCCCGAAGCGGCCGCCGTCGCCGACGAAGGCAACCACCTGCCCGCCGAGATACCCCAGGCACAACACGACCTCGGTTACACCTTCGCGGGCGAGCCACCGAAGCTGGTGGGCGATGAACGGTTCGCCGGCCACCTCGAGCAGGGCCTTGGGAATCGTCTCGGTGAGGGGCCGCAGGCGGCTGGCGAGGCCGCCGGCGAGGATGGCGACGGGGGGCAAGAAAGGAAGCGGGGGGAGAGGGAGCATCATGGCCGTGCCTGACATCTACTGAACCACGACTTTGGTACCTTCGAAGTCGAAGCGGAAGCGCACCTCGCGCAGCCCCGCTTTAAGCATGGCGTGGCGCAGCCGGCTCTTTTCCTCGGTATAGAACATCAAGAAGCCGCCGCCGCCGGCTCCGATCAGCTTGCCGCCGATGGCGCCGCTAGCCATAGCCTTCTGGTACCAAACGTCGATGTCGGGATTAGACATGCCGCCCGAGCGCTGTTTCTTGTGCTCCCAGTGCTCGTGCAGCAGCCGGCCGAACTTGTGCAGATCGCCGCTCTCGAGCGCGATCTGGCTGCGCAGACCCAAATCCTTGACGTAGTGCAGGTTGGCAATCATCGCGCCGTCGGACTGTTTGGTCCGGCTGTCCTGGTCCTTGAGGATGGCCGAGGCCGAGCGCGAATAACCGGTGAAGAACAGCTGCAGATTGTCTTCAAGGTTGTAGAGGGTCTCCTGGGATATTTTCAGCGGCCAAGCCTCAACCTTGCCGTTCTTGTTAAAACGGAAACACGTCACGCCGCCATAGGCGGCGATATACTGGTCCTGCTTGCCGATCGGCTCGCCCAGCCGGTCGATCTCGATGTGACAGGCCTGCTCGGCCAGCTGCTCGGGATGGACCAGATTCTTGCGGTAGGCGTGCAGCGCCTTGAGCAGCGCGGTGGTAAAACTGCCCGACGAACCGAGGCCACTGCCGGCCGGGATGTCGGCCATGCTGGTCACCTCGAGATAGCGGCCGTCGAGATCGACCAGCTTGAACGCCTCGCGCACGATCGGATGCTGCAAGTCCTCGAGGGAGGAAACCCGCTCCATTTTCGAGTACTTGACGATTAAATCCTCGACGAAGGTTTGGTGAACCGTGATGTAGATGTAGCGGTCGATCGCGGCGGCGACCAGAAATCCTTCATGATCCTGGTAATATGACGGCAGGTCGGTGCCGCCGCCCCCCAGCGTGATCCGCAAAGGACTTCTCGTAATGATCACCGCCGGGTTCCTTCATACAGCTTGCCGACAATATCGAGATTGGCTTTGGCGTCGTAGATGTTGCCGAGCGGCTGGCGACCCTCGTTCAGCGCCGCCATCAGGTCCGCGAACTCCAGTTCCCATGACCGGTCGGGGAACGGATATTCCCAACTGGTGGTCTCGGGCGGCCCCATCCCGGGCAACATCCGGTAGAAGGTCAGGCGCTCGGTCCCGTAGCTGCCACCCAGGCCCTCGATGTGCAGTTTGCCGACCCGGCCGTAAATCTCGAACGAAAAAAGGTTCTTCCACTCGGTCCAGGTCGCGTGCAACCAAGCGACCTGCCCGGCGGCCGTGCGCAAGGCCATGAAGCAATTGTCGTCGACAGGGATGTCCCAGAACAGCGTGCCGAGCATGCCCTGGACCTCGGTGAAGTCGCCGAGAAACCAGCGCGACAGGTCGATCAGGTGCGAGCCCTGGTCGATCAACTCGCCGCCGCCGGAAAGTTCGGGGATGCACCGCCATTCCGTCTCCATGCCGGGGCGGCCGCCGTGGCCGTAACGGCCGCGGATGAACATCAGCGGGCCGAGTTCGCCCGCATCGACCAGCTCCCGCGCTTTCAGCATCGCCGGATGGAAGCGATGGTTGAAGCCGGTCTTGACGATGACCTTATGGCGTTCGGCGGCGGCGATCACCGGCTCCAGTTCGGCGCCGGTCCTGCCCGCCGGCTTCTCGACCACGACGTGGCAGCCGGCCTCGACCGCGGCGAGCGAGATGCCGGCCAGCTGGTCATGAGTGGTGGCAACCACTACCAGCTCCGGGCGGACGGCGATCACCGCCCGCCAGTCGGTGGTGGCGAAGCCATCGGCCCCGGCCGGGCCCGTCCCCTTGAGCAGGGCCTGGGCGCGGCCGAGGTCGAGATCGGCGGCGGCGACAATCGCGAGGCCGTGGGCCGCCGCCGCCTTGGCCCGCTTCTGGCCGATCAGGCCGCAGCCGATGATGCCGACACGCTCGATCACTTCGGGGTCTCCCATCGCTTGCCGCGATCCTCGGGGGTGATCCGGCGCAGGGTGTAGATGTCGCCGCCGGCTAGTTCCTCACGGCGTTCGGCCAGCGTCGGCCAGGGGTCCCACACGGCGCTGAGCAGACGGCCGGTGATGCCGTCGCTCCCGGCCGAGCCGAGCCAGGCACACAGGGCGGCAGGCACCGCAAGCGGCGTGCCGCCGTCGGCGCTGAGCGTGCGGATGCGGTCATGGAACGCCTGGCCGACCGTACCGGGACCGGCCGCCAGCAGTTGGTCGGTCAGGCGGGTGGCGAGGGCCCCGGGCGCAATCGCGTTGACGTCGATGTGGTCGGCCTGGACATCGAGAGCGAGGCTCTCGGTGAAGCGGACCACTCCAGCCTTGGAGGTGGCGTAGGAGCTGAGGCGAGGCATCGGACTGGTGGCGCCGCCGCCCGACAGATTGATAATCTTGCCGTAGCCCTGCCGTCGCATCGTCGGCACCACGCACCGGCACGGGTAAACGGTGCCCAGCAGATTGATCGTGACCGCGGACACCCATTCGTCCCAATCGACCTCCTCCAGCGGTCCCATCGGCCCGTAGACGCCGGCGTTATTGACCAGGATGTCGATGCGGGGGAACTCGGCCCGGGCGGTGGCGACCAGAGCATCGACCTGGGCGCGGTCGCCGACGTCGGCGGTTTGGATCAGCACCCGCTGTCCTGGCGCCAGATCGGCCGACAGCCGGACCTGGACCTCGTGCAGGGAGCCCGCCGAGCGTGCGCACAGCAGCACCGAGGCGCCCTCGGCGACATAGCGGGCGGCGATTTCGGCGCCCAGACCCTGTCCGGCTCCGGTGATGATGGCATGACGGCCCTGGAGCTTCATCCTGGTTTTCCTATGGTGACGTAGCGAAGGCGCGGGTCGCCGGCCACCGCCGGCCCAAGGAAGCGGTTCTGGTCGAGCACCAGCGGCGAGACCGTCATGGTCCCGACCAACTGGTCGGCGGTCAGCGCCTTGAACTCCGGCCACTCGGTGGCGATGACCAGGGCCTCGGCGCCCGCCAGCGCCGCCCCGAGGGTGGTCTCGAGAGTGACCCTGCCCGCCAGATCGTCGGGCAGGGTGCGCACCACCGGATCGAAGCTGGTGACCCGGGCGCCCGCGCGGACCAGTCCGTACGCGAGTTCGATCGCCACCGAGCGCCGGATGGCATCGGTGCCCGGCTTGTAGGCGAGGCCGAGTACGGCGATCCGCCGGCCGGCGACACCTCCGAGCAATTCGGTCAGGCGGCGCAACGGCCAGTTCCGATGAACCTGATTGCTGGGCAGGATGCCGCCGAGCAGCGGCAGGCTTAACCCATGCCGTTCGGCCAGTTCGGCGAGGAAGGTCACGTCGCGGGCCAGCGTGCCGCCGGCAAAGGCGGCGCCCGGCCGGATGTAGCATTTCCGGCCGACTCTGGGCTCGGCGCGCAGGGCGGCTTCGACCTCGGCGGCGTCGGCGCCGACCTGCTCGCACACCGTGGCCACCTCGTTGATGAAGGTGACGCAGGTGGCCAGGAAGGCGTTGAGGGCATGCTTGACCATCTCCGCCGCCTCGATCGACACCCACATCAGGTGCGGACAGAAACGGCCGGCCACCGGCTCGATCCGACGCCGGGCGAGGCCGCCGTCGGCCGCGTCGTCGGTCCCGATGACGATGCGCTCGGGCTGCTTGAACACCTCGATGGCCTTGCCCAGCCGCAGATTCTCGGGCGAGCAGGCGAAGCCGACCCGCCGGCCGCCGGCCGCCGCGGCAAAGCGCGTGGCAAGACCGCGCACGCTGCCTACCGGCATCTGCGACGACACCAGCACGGCGGCGCCATCCTTGAGGTAAGGGAATAGGCTCTCGACCCGGCGGCGCACGAAGTCGACGTCGGCGCGGTCCTCGTCGTCGACCGGGGTGTCGAAGGTGATCCACACCAGATCGGCATCGGCCACCGCCGCCGCCGCGTCCGTGGTGAACGACAGCCGGCCGGCCTCGAGCCCGGACTGCACCAGTTCGGCCAGCCCCGGCTCGAACAGCGGCGGCACCGCCCGCTTGAGGTTGTCGACCGTGCGGGCGTCGTCGTCGAGGCCGACGGTGATAAACCCAGCATCCGCCAGGCACGCCGCCGTGACCGAACCCAGATGCCACAAGCCCTGAACGCAGATTTTCATCGCCGCCCCTCCCTCAGAATCGTTTATTGCCGCTTCTCGTAGACCCAGCGGTTCTTCTGAAGCCATTCAAGGGTGCGGATGATGCCTTGGGCAATGGTGAGTTTCGGTTTCCAGCCGAAGGCCTGGATACGCTTGGTTTCCAGGAAGATGAAAGGGTTGTCGCCAATCCACCCGCGGTCGCCGCCGCTATAAGCCAGCCGCGGCGTCACGCCCAAGTGTGCCGTAATGGCGGCAATGCTGTCGTTGACCTCGACATATTCGTCGGTCCCGAGGTTAAAGACATTAACCTTGTCCGACGCTTTGGCCACCACAGTCAAGATGGCATCAATACAGTCCTGGATGTAGAGATAGGACTTACGTTGCCGGCCATCGCCCAGTACCGGCAGTGCCGTCGGATCATCAAGCAGCTTTTGGTAGAAGTCAAAGATGTGGCCATGGGTATACCGCTCACCCAGGATCGAGACAAAGCGGAAGATAAAGCCCTGGAAGCCGAAGGACTCGCAATAAGCGGCGATCAGCCCCTCGCCCGCGAGCTTGGAAGCGCCGTAGAGCGAGGTTTGGATCGGGAACGGCGCGTCCTCAGGAGTCGGAATCACCGGAGCCTCCCCATAGACCGAGCCGGTCGAGGAAAACGCGATGCGTTTGACGCCACTGGCCCGCATCGCCTCCAGCACATTATACGTGGCGATGGTGTTCTGCTCCAGGTCCTTGCGTGGGTGATCGGTGCCGAAGCGGACATCGGCGTTGGCCGCCAGATGGAAGACAAAGTCGCACCCAGCCATGGCCTGGGTTAGCGTCCTCTCGTCGAGCAGATCGCCCCCGACAAAGGTAAATCCGGGCTGGCGACCGGCACCCTCAAGAAACTCTGGCCGGCCAGTCGAAAGGTTGTCGTAGACGGTGACGCGGACGCCGACGGCGAGGAGACGGTCGGCAAGGGAACTCCCGACGAATCCGGCACCGCCGGTGATGAAAGCGTGGCGGAACATCGGGGTCCTCTTTTCCATCACGTCACGCTCCTCAAACACCCGGTCTGACCACGGTTAAAGCCCATCTCCGCGCTCCCGTCAATCGGGCAGCTCGGCCTGTGCGTCCGGTTTCAAGAACCAGTGCGACAGACTGCTGGAAACAGGCGGGAGCGGCGCCCCCCGGCCGCGACTTTGGCCGTGACGAAAGCTTCGAGTTCGGCGCCAAATTCACCCTGTTACCCTGATACCTGTTGCATCGACCCACCAACCGATTTAGCATTTAGTCATCGGCGGGCATGACACATTCGATTGCGCACTACAGACGGCATGGAATGCGCGCAGCGACTTATTAAGGGGCACATAATAATGAAAATTGTCGCCGTGTCGAGATCGCTGAATGAAGAAGATATTGTAGAAGCATTTATTCGACACCATGCTTCTTTTGTCGATCACCATGTTATCTTGGATGGGGGCAGCGTTGATAATACCGTTGAGATAATTACAAATTTAAAGAATGAAGGCTTGAACATAACTCTGTTCAGCAATGACTCGCCAATTAACAATGAGCATGGGTGGCTTACATTTCTTTACAAGTGGGCGATCGAGCAAAATCATGCCGACTGGGTATTGTTCCTGGACATAGACGAATTTATCGACGCACGGAAGATTGGATGGGATATCAAGGGCTATTTTGACAGGGTGGGCGAAAGCAGTCTTCCTATAAATGTATTCTGGAGAACCTATTCCGATGACATTTGTGTGCTTGAGCACGAGACCAATGTTGTGAAAAGGCTG
>JADFXL010000076.1:11378-11915 GCA_015233585.1 Alphaproteobacteria bacterium
AATTTGAACGCGGATGGGTTTAGTAAAATTACCTTAAGAGCACTTCCCTTTTACCAGGGGGTGACCATCAGCCCCGGGGCGCATGGGTGCATTGTAAATGTCGAGAACATAAGTGGACGCCTGGAAGGACTGGAACAGACAGATATCTTCTTGGCACATTACCAAGCGCGATCACGCTATCATTATGCGATGAAAGCCATCCTGGCGCGATTTAGGGTTTATGCAACTACCAGTTCAGCTACGCTTCAGGGCTGGCATCTGGATTCGACGATCGAGGCCATAAAGAACGATCCCGAGGCGTTCTTCTGCGATTCAACCTCTCCCTATAATGCCGATGCCGCTCCTGAGTCCATTGAAACGATCTTCGATCCCCTTGAATATCGAGGGGAGCCATTACGGTATACTCAGAATATCGATTACAAATGGCGGGCGATCCGGATCATGGCCCGTATGGTAGAGAAAATGGCTCTTTCCCATGGCAGGCTCGTCGAAGAAAAAACAAACGTTCGCGAGCAACTTTACCGAGAATCTGCCGTA
>JADFXL010000077.1 GCA_015233585.1 Alphaproteobacteria bacterium
GGGTTCCGCCGTCCGCTTCAGTAAAGCCGACTTTCCCAGTTACCACCGCGACTTGGAGGCTGCCATCGCTCAACTTGCCGCCTGAAACTTCCTCGATCATGTCAATTCCTGGAGAGGAATTGCATACGAACGGCGGCTCCATCGGTGCGTTGGTCGGGACGAGTTCTTCCATCATCAGCAATGCTTACGCCTTCGGCACGGTAGCCATGGCGACGGGATTGAAGGCGGCGACGTGGGCCCCGGTGGCCGATGTCGTCGGCTGGCAGAGGGTGTCGAGTTCGGCGACGGCCTCGCCGGTCAGCGGCACCCGGGCCAAGGTCTCCAGGAGACGACCGTTGGCGGCATGGGCCACCTCGGCGTAGCGCCAGAAATTGGCGACGCCCTTGGTCATCGGACACCACCGCGGCGGCTGGTCGGATCCCTCGGCCGGTGACCGGAGAACCTTGAACTCGCGCGGATTGTTGATGGTCGTCTCAATCCGGAGAACGTTGGCGTGATCATAGAACTTGACGGCATTGGCCTTGAGGCGAAAGCGTACCCGGACGCCCTCGGGACGCTTCTTGGCTCCGATGGTGACCTCGCCGGTAAAACTGTGATGCGGTTTGCGCCCGAGAAAATGCATGACGTCGGTGGCGCCCACCGTGGTAACTGCGGCCGTGACCAGGTCGTCCTTGATCGCCTCCAGCACGGCGCGGTCGTGGAACAGAATGTCGGTGGCGTATTCGCATTGGTCGATCACCCACCAATAGCCGGGGAAACCCGCAGCCAGGATGTCGGGCAGCAGCGGATTGACCAGGGCCGCCTGGCGGTCGAGGAACGCCGGCCACTCGATGTGAGCAAGCTTGTCGCACAGCGCATCGACCGCCGATGCATCATCAATGGCGATGATTTTGTTGTCGGATCGCCGGTAGCCGATACCAGCCCGGTCCATCTGACGGGCCAACCACTCCCGGCCGTTGACGTAAACCTGGATGTCGTAGGGCGCCCAACTCTGGATCCGCACATGCATCCAGCCGAACTCGGGATCGATCCGATACAGGTAGAAATGCAGGCACTTGCGCCGGCGCCGGACGATCTCCAGACGATGGGTCTCGTGGTTGGGCTTCACGGCGAACGAGGTGCAGGGTTCGACCACCGAAATAACGCAAACCAGCCCTTCGGTCACGCCGTCCCGTTCGGCGATCCGCTGCGCCAGAGCTTCCTTCGACGTTCCAGACCGATGTGTGCTGGCGCCGCTCAGATATTCGAACGGCCGTCCCGCCCCGGCCGCAACTGCCTCAAGGTGGGCGCGCAGACGCTTGGTCTCGCGCTCAAAGAAACCACCGGCATCCTTCAACAGCACTTTCCTCCGCCACAGGTAGCGCCCAAACGCACCAGTGGGGAAAAAACCGTTCAGATGGCCCTTGAAAATCACCCGATCGAACGTGTTGATCGTGTTCTCGATTGACGCGACATGCCGTTCAAGGAAATGCTTCATCGCTGCCCTGGGACTGATGCGGTGGTCTTCCTGTACATCAGGTTGGGGACCAATGTCTCCGCAAATTCAATCCGCATAAGCTCATGGCAGCACCTTTTGGTTGCGGCCATCGGCCGCGCTATGGATGACACATGGCGCACATCGGTTGATACCCGGCTGACGGGACTCGATACCCGGCTGACCGGCGTCGAGCGGGAGGTTCACGGCCTTAAGATCTCCGTGGACTGGATGAAATGGGCGCTTACCCTTTTGGCGACGTTTACCCTCACGGGGTTTACCCTTCTCACGACCCTTACCCTAAACGTAAACACCAAAGTTGATAATCTGTCTGCCAAATTGGTCGATGAGTTCCGTGTCCAACGGGCAGAAATGGCCGACGAGTTCCGCGCCCAGCGGGCCGAGATGTCGGCACAAACCACCGCCATCGCGAGCGCGTTCGCGGCCACGAAACAGCAGGCACCGCAGGTGATCCTGCTCCCACCGCCGCCGGCTTCCGGGCAACCCGACAAAGCTCATTGATCCTTACCGTTCTTCCCGCTCACAAATCCCTCCAACCAATGAATGTCGTAGTCGCCGTTGATGAAGTCCGGCTCCGCGACGAGCTTGGCGTGCAGCGGAATGGTGGTCTCCACGCCCTCGATCACAAATTCAACCAAGGCCCGTCTGACCCGCATCAGGCACTCGTTGCGATTATTGCCGAAGACGATCAGCTTGGCGATCATGCTGTCGTAGTGGGGGGGGACCGTGTAACCTGAATACAAGGCCGAGTCGACGCGAACCCCCAGGCCGCCCGGAGCATGATAGCCCGTGATTTTTCCCGGTGAAGGGACAAAAGTGACCGGATTTTCGGCGTTGATGCGACACTCGATGGCGTGGCCGGCAATGCGGATGTCGGACTGGGTGAACCCGAGGGGGGCTCCGGTCGCGACCCGGATTTGCTCCCGCACCAAATCGACGCCGCAAATCATTTCGGTGACCGGGTGCTCCACCTGGAGGCGGGTGTTCATCTCCATGAAATAGAACTCGCCGTTTTCATAGAGAAATTCGAGGGTGCCGACGCTCTGGTATCCCATTCCGGCGATTGCCTCGCAGGCGATGCGGCCGATGTCATGGCGAGTCTCCGCATTGAGCGCCGGAGAGGGAGCCTCCTCCAGCATCTTCTGGTGCTTGCGCTGGAGGGAGCAGTCCCGCTCGCCCAGGTGGACGACCCCGCCGTGAGAATCGGCCAGGATCTGTACCTCGATATGGCGGGGATGGATCAGGTATTTTTCCATATACAATTCATCATTGCCGAACGCGGCCCCGGCCTCGGCCCTGGCCAGACGGAACGCTTCGCCCAGTTCGCTGTCCTCGCGGGCCACCTTCATGCCGCGTCCGCCACCGCCCGCCGTTGCTTTCAACAGCACCGGATAGCCGATAGCGCGGGCAATCGCCATGGCATCGGCCTCGCTGGCCACCGGGCCGTCGGAGCCGGGCACGACTTTCAGGCCGTGGGCGAGGGCCACTCTTTTGGCGGTGATCTTGTCGCCCATCATGCGGATGTGCTCGGCGGTGGGGCCGATGAAGGTGAAGCCATGGGACTGCACCATTTCGGCGAAATCTGCGTTCTCCGACAGAAACCCGTATCCTGGATGGATGGCGTCGACATTGGTGATGGTGGCCGCCGACAAAATCGCGGCTTTGTTAAGATAGCTCGCCAACGCCGCCGGCGGACCGATGCACACCGACTCGTCGGATAAACGCACATGCATCGCGTCGGCATCGGCGGTTGAATGAACGGCGACGGTGCGGATGCCCATTTCACGGCAGGCGCGGGCGATGCGCAAGGCGATTTCGCCCCGATTGGCGATCAGAACCTTCTCGAACATGGGGCTACTCCAATGTCGTCAAATCAAGAGGGTGGGCTGCCGCCCACACCCGCCCGGGGCTATGCCCCGAACCCCCTTTCTTTTTATTAATAAGAATGGGGGCTTGGGGCATAGCCCCAAATGGGGTTCGGGGCGATTACTCCACCAGGAGAAGCGGTTCGCCGAACTCAACGGGCGCGCCGTCGTTGATGAAAATACGGGTAACCCGCCCGGCATGGGAAGCCCGCACCGGGTTGAAGGTCTTCATGGCCTCGATCAGGACCAACGTGTCGCCGATGGTAACCACGTCGCCGATCTTGACGAACGGCGCCGCGCCCGGCTCAGGCCCCAGATAGGCGAGGCCGACCATAGGCGCCTTTATCGTGCCGGGATTGCTGGCAAAATCGACGATTGGCACCTCGGCGGCGGACACGGCCGGTGCACGCATTCCTGTGACCATGCCCGCGCCCTGAGGGAAGGCAATGGTCCGCGCCAGGCGCACGCGCAAGGTTCCGGTGTCGTACTCGATTTCACTAAGATTTTCCTCATCCAGCAATCTGGCCAGTTCGCGAACCATATTGCTGTTGATGGACGACTTGGTCATTGCTGGTTCTCTTTCGTTTCCGTCAACAGGCGGGTCAGGGCATAAAGGGCAAGAATATAGCCGTGCCCGCCAAAACCGCCGATCAACCCATGGGCCGCCCTGGCGGTGATGGACTGAGCACGGAACGGTTCGCGAGCATGAATGTTGGACAGATGAACCTCGATGACCGGCATCCCGACGGATAGAAGGGCGTCGAGAAGGGCTATCGAAGTGTGGGTATAGGCGGCGGGATTGATGATAATGCCGGCGCAGCGGCCCCGCGCCTGCTGAATCCAGTCCACCAGTTCGCCTTCGCTGTTGCTCTGCCGAAAGATCACGTCAAGACCCAGCGTGGCGGCATGGGAGCGACAGGCAGCTTCAATTTCGGTCAGAGTTTCGTAACCGTAAATTTCCGGCTGACGGACCCCCAGCATGTTGAGGTTGGGGCCGTTGAGGATAAGAATGGTCGCGTGCACGATGAACCTGCGAAGCTTCGGGATTACGGGTCAATTCCCAGATTTGGAGCCAGAATCTGGAGCGGACAGCTTTTTGTAGCGATCCGCAACCTTTAGTTTCTGCTGCTCCAGCATATTATTACGCAACTGGAGCCCCAGATCCTTGCGGCGTTGCTGCAACGGTGCAATCTGTTTGCGCTGTTTTTGCACAAGGTCGGAGATTTTTTTCTGGCCAGGATCAAGACCCGAGTCCTGATCGGGGGGCTGAATCGGTTTGCCGATCTGTTTACGGGCGACATCCACCTTCAACTGTTCCATGGCGATTTTCTGCTCGGAGGCCATTTTTTGTTCGTCCTGCATCGCCTTGCGATAATCTACGAGCAGGCGCCCCCGGTCCTTGGCCAGCGCGCTCATGGCTGGCGAATCCATGGCCTGCCCCTGGGCCGGATTAACGGCTCCCAGTACCATGGCCATCAGGATGGCGAAAAAAAACGGTACGCGCGACATGAGGCTCCTGAAAACAAAAGCGGGAATTCCGGCGGCGAAGGTTTCCCTCCCGGACCAGCCCGCTCCAAGTTGGGAATCTAGCATGATTCGCGACCGATCCCAGGCATTTTTTGTGGCCAGATGGAACATACGCCCCCGGATGTAGTAACCCGTTTCGAAGGTTGAAACCAGAGCGTGGCCGAACCATACTTCCGCAGACATCATCAGCCAGGAAAGCACGGATACGGTCATGCATATCACCATCAACGGCGAAGCGCGGCGGTTTGAAGGCGCCTTAAGTATCAAAGCCCTGTTGGACGAGATCGGACTGGACCCACGCAAGGTCGCGGTGGAGCGCAACCTCGAAATCGTTTCCAAATCCGCCTACGACGCGACCGAGATCGGCGACGGCGACCGGCTGGAGATCGTTCATTTCATCGGCGGCGGAGCACTTGATTCGGCCGGGAACGGGGACGGGGACACCTTCGAAGTGGCAGGCAGGCGCTTTCGTTCACGCCTTCTGGTTGGGACCGGGAAATACAAGGATTTCACGGAAACGGCAGCCGCCATCGCCGCCTCCGGCGCTGAAATCGTCACCGTCGCGGTGCGGCGCGTCAATCTTTCCGATCCTTCCCAGCCCATGCTGGTCGATTACGTCGATCCCAAGGTCTACACCTTCCTGCCCAATACGGCCGGGTGTTTCACGGCCGTGGACGCCGTGCGAACCTTGCGTCTGGCGCGGGAAGCCGGCGGATGGGATCTGGTGAAGCTTGAGGTGCTGGGGGATCAGAAGACCCTCTATCCCAATATGACCGAGACCTTGAAAGCCGCCGAGACCCTGATCCAGGACGGGTTCAAGGTCATGGTTTACTGTTCCGACGATCCGATTCTGGCCGTGCGGCTGGAGGAAATGGGCTGTGTCGCCATCATGCCGCTGGCGGCGCCGATCGGTTCCGGGCTTGGAGTGCAAAATCCCGTCAATATCCGCCTTATTGTCGAATCGGCCAAAGTGCCGGTACTGGTCGATGCTGGCGTGGGAACGGCATCCGATGCCGCCATCGCCATGGAACTGGGGTGTGACGGGGTACTCATGAATACCGCCATCGCCCAGGCCAGGGATCCCCTGCGTATGGCCCGCGCCATGAAACTTGCGGTGGAGGCAGGCCGTCTTGCCTATCTGGCCGGACGTATGCCACGGAAGCTGTACGCGGACCCGTCTTCGCCTCTGGCCGGGTTGATTTGATCCTGAACCCAGCGGTTTCCGCAGAAAGAACGTAATATCAACCGACGGAAATGATGACCCGTCACACACTAACCAACACCCCGCTCGTCATGCGCGGGCTTGTCCCGCGTACCCACGCGGTAGAGTCTGTACTGAAGCCCGGCGTGTGCGCATACGGCACGGCGTGGATAGCCGTGACGAGCACGGTCATGACGGTCATAGGGATATGGGTCAATCTTTGTGCTCGCTGGTATAAGAGGGGCAAAACGCCGGGTACGCAGGTGCAGCATCTGGCTTCGCCAGTGGGCTGCCGCCCACGCCCGCTCGGGGAAACATTCCCCGATCCCCTTGTTTTTTAATAAAAAAGAGGTTTGGAGCACCGCTCCAAGCGGGTTTGGGCGGCAGCCCAATGGGGAAAACAGGCTGAATGTTGCATCTGCGTGCCCGGACTTTTGCCCCTCTTGCGATGATAGTTCATAGCCGCATTGACTTCGCTGACATCATTTCCGGTCAGCCTCTCCGATCCTGCAAATAGGGTGCTGACATCGAACTCCCCACATGGCCAACGTAATTTTGTGGCCCAAGAATCGTAGAACTACCTTTCGCTGTGAATCACTATCGTCCCCGATTCGATACGATCGGAAACCGCTCTGAAATCGTTGACACGTTCCGTTTCATGCAATTTCCGTAAATTTTTCGGCCTTGGCCTTGCAGACCGGGCAACGATCGGGCACGTCACCGATTACGGTGTGACCACAAACATCGCAGACGTGAATGCTTGCCGCCTCCAGATCCCGTCCGTTTTCGACGGCTTCGAGGGCGTTGGTGAACAAACCATGATGGATTTTTTCCACCGCCAGGGCATTGCCCATGGATACGGCAGCGGCACGGGCGCCTTCCGCCTCGGCGGTGGCAAGAAAGCCGGGATACATTTCTTCAAATTCGTGCTTTTCGCCGGCAATGGCGGCGGTCAGGTTCTCGGCCGTTGTCTTGACGCCTCCCATGGCCCGGAAATGAGCGAGAGCGTGGATTGTCTCCGCTGCAGCAACGGCACGAAATAGCTTCGCCACTTGCGGCAACCCATCCTTGATGGCCGCCTGGCCATAAGCCAGATACTTGCGATTGGCCTGACTCTCGCCAGCAAATGCTTCGCCAAGGTTTTGTTGCGTTTTCATTCGAATTCCTTTCCCGCCATGATCACGAACCCCAGTCTGACAGCTCTCAATGCCGCCATACTAACCAGATCGAGTCTAATTTACAGAAGCAATTTCATATACCGTACCCGGCTTCCTGGACTCTTTCCACGCCTGGAAATCATTTGTTTCAATCACAACCATAGCGACCAAGGTCAGTCACGGAAGATAGTTTGCCATTTGTACCCCCCCCAAATACTCTCGTATGTGCCATGTGGCATATCCTGCAATTCTGGAGTTACCGTAACATGTGCACAATAACGGAGTTCACGCAATACGCAAAACTTGGTGTTGGAACGATGAATGAAAACACATTCATACTAACTGACACTCAAGACGCTGCTACAACTGCTTCGGTATTGCACAATGCGGCCATAGACATGCGCGCGGCAGCGCTGGAGGTATCCACTTACAAGGAAATGCTGGAAATGCTGGCCAACCTCATGGAGGAACTGTCGTCAGGCATATTGAGCCCAACACCAGAGATCGCCACCACCCATACGGGCGCACAACACATCATTCGCTGTTCCAACCATCACTCTGCCACCAACATTGTGCATATGGAAAGCGCGAAGCCGACCAGGCACAAAACAAAACGCTCATAACGAGAGGCCGCATTCTCCAGCAACTGCCCCCGCCAGATCGTGATCTGGTTTGTATGAACGTCGGATTGCTGCGCCAACTCAGAGAGCATCTTGTCCCCCTTGCTGTCCAGATTTTCCCGACCACATCTCGACGTGGATAGCCGTATCAAGTACAGCCATGATGAAAAATTTACTATATACTAACCTAAGTTAGGGGGCCTGAAACCGTATCACCATGCGTTGACGTTACCTTCGCTTCTTGGTAAGCTGCGTCAGGTTTAAGTTGAAGATTCTTCGAACTCGGTTCCGGTACTCGGAGAAAAATTTTCGGAAGGATGGCGAAAATGAGTGAAGTGGCAGTTGTAACCGCAGCTCCGGCTGATGATATCGATGCGAAAACGAACAAACTTATCCGCAATATGTCCCTCGTTTCTGCGGGTGTAGGGCTGATTCCCTTTCCGATGGTCGATATGCTGGCCGTCGGCGGTTTACAGGTGTATCTGGTTCGCGAAATAGCCCTGCTATATCAGGTACCGTTCTCGCGCGATCGCGCCAAGGCCCTGATTTCAGCTTTGGTCGGAAGCGGCGCGCCGGTTATGCTGGCGGGGGGAGCGATGTCCCTGGTCGCCGCCGTTCCGGTGATTGGCCAGATCCTCAGCCTTGCAGTGATGCCGACGCTGTCGGGTGCCTCGACGTTTGCTCTGGGCAAGGTGTTCAACGAGCATTTCAAAACGGGCGGCACCTTGCTCGATTTCGATGCCGACAAGATGCGGGCCTATTATCAGCAACAATTTGAGAAGGGTAAGGCCGACTTGGCCAAGACCGCTTCGGGCGAGCCTATGGCGGCCTGATCGGTTATTGTTCACAAGTGGCAGGATAATTCCGTAGGTCCGGCGACTTCCGCCCGGGGTGTCGAGTCTATCGGAGCACCGGTGCGGAAGTCAGGACTTGTGGGTCGATCGGAAATTGGATCGGAGTCTTGTCGCCTTGGTCCAGATTCTTTACTTTCTTTGTGCGCTCGTTGTTGGCTTGCTGGGGCGACGGCACTGGGGAGGGTTTTTAGGCTGGTTTCTGGTGTCGTTGTTGCTGACGCCGCCCGTAATGCTCTTTATACTCATCCTGCTTGCCAAGCCAAGGCACGGACAGCGACGTGAAAAAAGATTCCGCCGTCAAGACAAGACTGAGCCTGAAGCCGTTGAGGCGACTCAAAGCCGCATTCAGGGCGGGACGGCGGCGGCTGTTTGAATCCATCATCTGGTGGATTGAGGAACTCCGGCGTCCCTTTCTTCAAGTTTTATTTATTGGCATGATCGGTCTGTTCCTCCTTATCGAGCATATGGTGGTTCCGATTGAGCCAGGTCATGCGGGGGTTCTGTGGAAACGCTTCGCTGGCGGCACCGTCCTGACAAGCACCCTGTCCGAAGGCACCAATGTGATTTGGCCGTGGGACCGGGTTATTCTTTATGACATCCGGTCTCGAGTCGATAAACGAATCTACCACCCTCTGTCAAAGGACGGGCTGGAAGTTGAAATCGAAGTCGCTTACCGCTACAAGCCAAATCTCGCCGCACTCGGATTTCTCCACAAGACGGTCGGCGAAGAATTTCCCGTGGTGCTAGTGGAGCCAAATATCAATGCGGCCACGCATACCGTCATCGCCAATTATACCAGCGACGCCCTCTATAGTGCCGAGCGCGAGAATTTACAAGAAGAGATCAGCCAACGTGTCAAGAAAGAGATGAATGTGCAAGTCGGCGGCAAATCTTTACCCTTGGTTACGGTGCAGGAATTCTTGCTAAGCCATTTGAGTTTGCCAGATCGGGTAAAAAAGGCAATTGAATCCAAGGAAGCTCAACGGCAAAAGGCCGAGGAATTAACTTTCCGAATACTGCGCCAACAAAAAGAAGTAACTCGGATGGCCTATGAGGCGGCGGGTATCCGACGATTCATGGACGAAGTGGCCCCGGGCATTGATCCCAGCTATCTGCGCTACAACGGCCTTAAAGCGACCAACGAACTGGCCAATTCTCGCAACACCAAAGTGCTGATATTGGGGCCGCGTGGCCGCAAGACACCGTTGATCATCGACACCTCCGGCACCTCACCAGCGTCCTTTGAAGCTGAAGAGACTTCGTCGGCAACGATGCCCCCGCCATCGGCAATGATGTCCCCTCCCATAGACGGGAATAAGGACGCCCCCCCCTAAAGGATCGAATAGCCCCCCAGCAGTTCGCGAACCGTTTTGTGCAGCACACCGGGATTGCGCATCAGCATGAAATGGTCTCCGGGGATCTGGATCTGGCTGAAGGTGCCCGTCGACATTTCTTGCCATGGCTGCAACCGCTCCGGTGGCACCATACGATCCATGGTTCCGCCGATGGCCGCGATCGGGCAGTTCAGTCCTCCAACAGGCGGCGGCGCACGACGTTCGACGACGGCAAAATCGGCCCGGATCATTGGCTCCAGCAACTCGCGCAACTCGGCATTGTTATGAACCGCCGTTGGCACCCCCTCATAGCTGCTGAGGGCATCCCAGAAGGCGTCGCCGCGCAAGGAATGAAGGGCTGGGTAAAGGCGCGGCAAATGTGGTGCCGCGTGGGCACCAACAATCAGTAACTCTGGCGGCACTTCGTCTTGCGTCAATCGCAAGGCCAGGGCGTGTGCGACGATGGCTCCCATCGACCCGCCAAACAACACTAACTTGCGGCCGAGCAACGGCCGCAAGCCATCCACCAGCGCGGCAATCACAGCGTCCAATGACTCGAGTGCGGGTTCGTTGATTCGGGTTTCGCGTCCGGGAAGCTGAACCGGCAGGATGTTCAAAGATGCCGGAAAGGCATCAAGCCAGCTACGAAATACGCTCGCACCTCCGCCAGCGAAAGGAAATAGCAGCATTCGCGGCTGGGTCAGATCCCCGGTCCGCGTCCAGGGCAACCATTTTTGAGATTCGCTCATCACTACAACTCATTGTGTACCAAAAAGGGTCACAGCCCTGTCTCGTGACACCTATGCCAGATTCCCCGTGGTGGCGCAAGGCGCCCGGGGTTTGATAAGTCATTGCGGACCAGCATCTCCTATAGTATTCAACTACATCGGCAGTTGAGTTCCTGAATTCGTTGACAAGGTTAGAGCCCGCCGGGCACAGTCGTAGTGAGCACCATTTCGCAAGAAAATATGGGAGTAAATGTCGTGAGCGATGTTGTTCTGGTCTTCATGCCTTACGCTACCGTCGATCGGCCGTCGCTTGGACTGGGACTGTTGGGGGCGAAACTCCGGCAAATCGACATTGACGTGACTCTCCTCCACGCCAATGTGATCTTTGCGAGTCGCATCGGGCTGAAAAGTTATAATCGCCTCAATACCTCATCCAACCTTGATTTGCTCGGCGAATGGACGTTTTCGAAAGCGGCCTTCGGAGATTATGAAAGCGGTCCCGAAGGGTTCCTCGGCTCGTTGCGCAAGCCTGCCGACACGGATGATGTGCTGCGGGTCCGGGAAATGACGCCGGCCTTCGTCGAGGAGATGGCCGATCTGGTTCTGGCCGCCAAGCCCCGTATTGTTGGTTGCAGTTCCATGTTTCAGCAGAACTGTGCCTCCCTGGCTTTGTTGAAACGTATCCGCGAGCGTGACCCGTCGATTGTCACGGCAATGGGCGGAGCCAATTGCGAAACAGAAGTCGGCCGCGCCCTGCACACTCATTTTCCATGGGTGGACTATGTTTTTTCGGGGGAATGCGACGATCTGT
>JADFXL010000078.1 GCA_015233585.1 Alphaproteobacteria bacterium
GGGCAGGTAACGATAGATAAAGGCCAGGGGATCGGCATCCCGGCTGGCAAATACGTATTTTTGGATGTTCCGCTCCCGGGCATAGGCCTTCAGGTAAAGCGCGAACAGAAGGAGGAAGCTGCAATAGGGACCGGCCACCACTCTGTGGAACGGGTCCGCCGCCCAGGGCAGCTTCCGCAAGCGCACTTCCCGGACGATAAGGCCCAGCACGCCGAGGTCGGAATCGAGAAGCGTCTGTTCCCAGGCCGTTGGTTTGTAGTCATCGACCAGTTCAACCGGGATGTGGTGCTTTGCGGGTTGCGCGATATCCGAATGAGGATTGTCGCCGTGATGGGTTCGGATCAGGAAATTGGCCATGATATGCGGCCACACGCTCCCGGTGGCTTTCCCCCAATTGCCGACGATCGGCGGACGGACACTGTGCAGTCCCCCGATCGAACGGACCAGGTCGGTGACCTGCTCGGCCGTCAGGTACATGTCCGAAATCAGAAGGTCGCTGCGCCGCACCCTGGCCAATTGCCGGGAAATCGGAAGCAGCAGATATTTTTCAAGGTCGATTTCCATGTGCAGCAACTGACGCGCCAGGGCAGGCTCGACCCCGAGTTGCTCTTCCAGGCAGCGGTAAATCTGATAGATGGTGTAGGGCCGACGATATCCATCAAGGAGTCTCTGGGCCTGGGCGCGCAGCCGGGAGAACGGTTCAAAGCCGGATTTTTGCTCAACCAGCGCGAAAACATACGTCGGCGAGAGGCTGTACCGTGCCAGCAAGGTGTCAAACACATCCCAGGAATCGACAACCGGTCTCCTCCGGGATGGAACGGCCTCGGGGCGTGCGGAATGGGGCGAATCGGCCATGCGGTTTCTTTCCTTTTGGGCATCCCGACCGGAACCTAACGCCTTGAAGGCGCCCGGCCAATGGGAAATCTCGCTTTTTTGATCCAGAACCGTTGCCGGAGTTTAAAAGTCAGAACTTTGGATTGAATAAAAAGGATTGGCTGAATGGTTGACATTGGCGATCAAGGCGCGGATATTCTTCGGCTTTCCAGCGACGGAGCAGCCTTTAGGGCTTTGATCCTGAACGAGGGGAGGGGGTAGTTGTGATTTCAGCCGTCATGCCGACCTATGCCAAAACCGAACTGAGTTTCGAGCGCGGAGAAGGCGCTTATCTGTATGACAAGAATGGCCGGCACTATCTTGATTTTTGTGCCGGGATTGCCACCAACCTCCTGGGGCACACGCACCCCTATCTCGTTCACGCCCTGAAGGCGCAGGCGGAGAAGCTGTGGCATTGTTCCAATCTGTACCGTATCCCCGAGCAGGAGCGTCTGGCCCAGCGTCTGGTCGAACATACCTTTGCCGATACGGTGTTTTTCGGCAATTCCGGTGCCGAGGCGATCGAGTGCGCGCTCAAGATGGCGCGGAAATACCACGATGAGACCGGAAACCCGGATCGCTACCGTACCATCGTGTTTGACGGCGCCTTTCACGGCCGCACGCTGACAGCCATTTCGGCGGGAGGGCAGCCCAAACACACCAGGGGGTTCGAACCGCTGGTCCCGGGATTCGATCGGGTGCCGTTCGGGGATCTGAACGCCGTGCGCGAGGCTGTCGGCTCAAAAACGGCGGCTATCCTGATCGAGCCGATCCAGGGCGAGGGCGGGATCCGCATTGCCGCCCCGGAATTCCTCCAGGGGTTGCGGCAAGTGGCCGATCTGAGCGGCGCGCTGTTGATTTTCGACGAAGTGCAGTGTGGCGTCGGCCGTACCGGTACTCTGTTCCATCACCAGTCGATTCCCGTCAATCCCGATATCATGACCGTGGCCAAGGGGTTGGGGGGCGGTTTCCCCATTGGCGCCTGCCTTGCTACCGAGCGGGCAGCGTCCGGCATGACCGCCGGCAGCCATGCCTCGACCTTTGGCGGTAATCCTCTGGCCATGGCCGTGGGTAATGCCGTGCTCGACGTGGTGCTGGGCGAAGGATCTTTAAGGGGCGTGCAGCGGGCCGGCCGGTTGATGCACGCCGAATTGGAACAGCTCGTGCGGAACTATCCCACGATTCTGGCGGAGACCCGGGGCATTGGTCTGATGATGGGGCTGAAGTGTGTTGTGCCCAACACCGACCTGGTCGCCGTGCTTCAGTCGCACGGCATGTTGACCGTGCCCTCCGGCGATAACGTGATCCGGCTGGTACCGCCGCTGATTATCGGCCCCAACGTGGTGGAGCAGGCAATCGATATCCTTGATCGTTCGTGCAGGGAACTGGCGAAAGGTCATGACAGCGCCTCTTAAACCTGTGCCGGGTCGGCCCACCCACTTTCTGGATCTGGATGGGCTTGATACGGCTGTTCTACGCCATCTTCTTGACGTGGGAGCGGCCTACCGGCGCGGGGAGGACGTGACGGGGCACAAGCCGCTGGATGGCAAGATGCTCGCGTTGATCTTCGAGAAGCCTTCCACCCGCACTCGTGTGTCGTTTGAAGTCGGGATGCGCCAGTTGGGCGGCGGCGTGGTGGTGCTGAACAGCGACGGCACCCAGCTTGGCCGTGGCGAGTCCATCGCCGACACCGCCCGCGTGCTGTCGCGTTATGTCGATGCCATCATGATCCGCACTGGCGACGCCCGGAAATTGCTGGACCTGGCGGCCAACGCCACGGTTCCGGTGATCAACGGTCTGACCAATGATACCCACCCTTGCCAGGTGATGGCGGACATCATGACCTTCGAGCAGCATCGCGGTTCGGTGGCGGGTAAGGTGGTGGCGTGGTGCGGCGACGGCAACAATGTCGCCGCAAGCTGGATTCAGGCCGCCGGCCATTTCGGCTTTGAGATGCGTCTGGCGTGCCCGCCGATGCTCCGTCCCAGCGCTACCGCCGTGACCTGGGCGAGGGCCAAGGGGGCACGGATCGAGATTGTCGAAGACCCAGCGGTCGCGGTGCGGGATGCCGATTGCGTTGTCACGGATACCTGGGTTTCCATGGGCGACAGCGGGGATACCGAACAGCGCCGCCGCCTGCTTATCCCCTATCAGGTCAACCGTGCGCTGATGGCATTGGCCCGGCCAGAGGCTTTGTTCATGCACTGCCTGCCCGCTCATCGCGGCGAGGAGGTGACGGAGGAGGTCCTGGATGGGCCGCAGTCCGTGGTGTGGGACGAGGCGGAAAACCGGCTCCATGTGCAGAAAAGCATCCTGACCTGGTGCATGGCGTGAGGGACGGCGGCGGCGGCGGCGACGATCTGGTGCTGCCGTTCCAGATCGACGCCGGAGCGTTCCGGGGGCGCGTGGTGCGGCTGGGGCCGGCGCTGGGTGACGTGCTGGCGCGCCATGACTACCCCGACGCGGTGGCATCGATGCTGGGAGAGACACTGGTTCTGGCGGTGACCCTGGCCGGGATGCTCAAGTACGAGGGCGTTTTTTCACTTCAGATCCAGGGGGATGGCCCCATTCGTCTTCTGGTGGCCGACGTGACCAGCGGGGGCGATGTTCGTGCTCATGCCAGCTATGACAGGCTGCGGCTGGAACAGACCGAACTGGCGAGGGCGGGAGCGGGCGTGAGCCAGCCGGTGCCCTGGCTGCTGGGGGCGGGCTTTCTGGCCTTCACCGTGGACCAGGGCCCCAACACGGATCGCTATCAAGGCATCGTCGAGTTGACCGGGGGCACGCTCAGCGACTGTGCCCACCAATATTTCCGTCAGTCGGAGCAACTGGAAACGGCCATCAAACTGGTGGTGCAGGGGCCGGGTTCGGGCGGGTGGCGCGCGGCCGCTTTGATGCTGCAACGGATGCCGGCGGGGGCGGGAGAGATGTCGCCGGAGGAGGCCGATGAAGCCTGGCGCACGGCCGTCATTCTGTTGGGGAGCTGTTCCAGCACGGAACTGCTGTTTCCGGCTCTGGCACCGGAGCAGTTGTTGTACCGGCTGTTTCACCAGGAGTCGCTGCTTATTGCCCAACCTCGCTTGCTGCGCGCCCGCTGTCGATGCTCGCGGCAGCGGGTTGAGGACACCTTGCGGTCATTTCCGCGCTCGGAGATTGACGGTATGCGTCAAAATGATGGAATGGTTGTGGTGGTCTGTGAATTCTGTAAGACGCGCTATGATTTTGCCGACGGTGATCTCGATACGCTTTACAGTACTTGACGACGACGGCAACTCTGCCAAAGATGCGAGGAAATCGTTAAACCGAAGGAAGATGGACCATGCATATTCGCACTTGGTTTACCCGTGGGGGGCTGGTACGGGGGTGGCTGGTGGTTGTGATGGCGGTGGTGGTATCGGTCGGGGGGTGCAGCCAGACTCCGCCGCCACCACCGATACCTGGGACGATAAGTTTCAGCCAGTTTCCGGCAATCACCCTTGATGTTGCCCGTGTCGAGGTCACTTCGACGTACCAGCCGCCGCTCAAATGGCCCAATATCGAACATTTGATGCCGCTGTCTCCCGAACGCGCCGCCCGGCAATGGGCGCAGGATCGTCTGCGCGCCACCGGTACCGGGGCCAGGGTCGCCCGTTTCGTGGTGCGCAACGCCTCCGTGGTCGAAGCCAAACTGACGCTGGATGAAAGCCTGAAGGCCTTCTTCACAAAACAGCAGGGATCACGCGATACCGGCAATCTTGAGGTATCGCTGGAGGTCCGGGACGAACACGGCATGGTGATCGGAGAAGCCTACGCCCTGACCAAGTTCGATCGCACGCTGATCCAGGATATCCCTGTTTATGAGCGCGAAAAGATCCAGTTCGAACTGGTGCAGACGCTCAGCCTTGCCATGAACACGGAACTGGAGAAGAGCATACATAACAATCTGATCCGTTATCTGGTCATCCGGTAAGGGGACGCGTATCGGTATGACTGCGAAAACCCGCGACAAAACACTGCCCGCGTTGAGCGAAGCTGGCCGTGCCGAGGCTGAGGCACGCTTCGATCGCCGGGCGGCGGCTCTGCGCGAGAATTTGAAAAAACGCAAGGCCCAGCAGCTTGGCAGGGACCAGGTCAAGGGGCACCGCGCCCCTTGACCCCGCCAGGGCCGTCATGCTTGGCGTGATGTCTCCAGTTCCCCATTAATGGGTCCAGGGACGAGTCCCTGGTGGGGGGCATGGGGGCAAAAGCCCCCGTGACTTGCTTTGGCCCCGTGACGCGCTTTGGCAAGGCCCCCGTGACTTGTTCCGATCCGTACTTGGGTTATTACCCGGCCCGACCCCGTTTCGGTGGTGGGGCGACATGGACCAGCGCTGAATTGAGGTGCCGGCTCATTTCGTCGAGCCGCCCTTCGATGGCGCCGAAGTGCCAGGCGGTGGGCATGTTATCCAGGCGGCCTTCGATGTGGGCGATGGCGGCCCTCACCCCGGATAGCTCTTCCCGCACTCGCTCAAAGCCAGCCAGCATCTGTTCCGCCAAACGATCGAGTTTGGCTTCCTGGCGGGCATATCGGTCTTCCACGCTGTCGATCATGGCGGAATTCCCTCTACCCCATCATCCTGCACGAGTTCGGCGGGTGGGGTCGAGTCTGGTCTGTGACTTGCGTCGTGTTCGCCGGTCCCGTCCGGGCGTATCAGATCTTCATAGGTGAACGCCATGAATCCAGCTCCGATGGCGATTTCGTAAAAGACCACGATGATGGCCATGGACTCGACGCCGACGCCCAAGCCTCTGGTGGAGATAACAGGAGCAACCATGAGCTTGGCGGCGATGATGGACAGGGCCGATGAGACTATGGACAACGGCAGGAAACTGAGTACCGCCCCGGCTATCAGGCGAAAGGTATTGCCACGGGTCAGGTGCCAGGATTGCCGGAGGGTGGTTTCCTTGTCGTCGATGGCGACGGCGGGAAACACCAGGATCAGGCGGTTCACCACGGCGCCGCCGACAAACGCCACCCCGATCATGGCCCATGCCGCTATGCCTCCCGGAAGGTGGAGCGCCGAAACCAGGAGTGCAAGCCCGACCAAGGGCACGATGACCCCCAACGACAACACAAGACCCAGTCCCAGGTATTGAATCTCGCGGCGGCCGAATCGCACCGCAAGCCAACCCGGCGGCGACTCGTCGAGCAGAATTCGACGATGCCATACCGTCGCGAACGCCGCCCCGGCGACGGCCATGGCCAGACTGGACAGCAATTCTTTTCCCGGCGTGCCGGGATGGACGAGCGACGGCAGTTGGCAAACCACCACGACCACCATCCACGGCCAGCCCGCGTGGAACAAAAGGTCGTGATTATCAAACGTGAACCGATAGCTTCGCCGGATCAGCGGCCATAATCTGAGTTTGCCCACGCCTTGTCCTCCAACGGGCCACCGGCTCATCGAGCCGCGCCGTTGCTACGGGTGTACCGCAAGTCGCGTCCCACCTCCACCTTCCGTTCGTTGCGGCTGGAAAACATTTTGATCCTTCCGCTATCCTGGCCCAATAAAAATCGCTCGAAAGTCACTGACATTGGTCTGTGTTGGTCCCGTGACGACCAGTCCTCCGGCTTCCAGGAAAAAGTCATAACTGTTGTTGGCGTCCAGCGCCGCTTGCGGGTTGCGGCCCCGGCGGAGGGTTTCCGGTCCCGCCACGGCGCCGGCATTGTCCTCGGTGCCGTCGATGCCATCGGTGCCGCAGGCAAGGGCGTGGATGCGGGGATGTCCATCCAGCGCCAGCAGCAACGCCAGCAGAAACTCGCTGTTGCGTCCGCCCCGCCCGTTGCCGCGCACGGTGACGGTGGTTTCACCACCGGACAACAGAACGCACGGCGGTGGAAACGGCTGGTCATGGGCCGCAACCTGCCGTGCGATGGCGGCATGAACCAGGGCGACCTCCCGCGCCTCGCCCTCAACGGCATTGCTCAGGATCACGGGCGTGACGCCCGCCCGCCGTGCCGCCGCCGCCGCTCCTTCGAGTGCCTCCTGGGCGGTGGCGATCACCGTGGTCCGGGCCTGAAGGAAGGCCTGGGTTCCCGGCTTTGGGGTCTCTGCCAGAGGGGGCGTTTCCGTCAGGTCATAACGGTGGAGAATCGCCAGGGCATCGGCGGTGGTGGTGGGATCGGGCAGGGTCGGCCCGGAGGCGATCACCACCGGATCATCGCCGGGGACATCGGAAATGGCCAGCGTCACCACCTGCGCCGGAGCGGCGGCCACGGCGAGGCGGCCGCCCTTGATGGCCGAGAGATGTTTGCGCACGCAATTGATTTCGGCGATGGTGGCGCCCGAGCGCAGCAAGGCTTTGGTGAGCCTCTGCTTGTCGTCGAGGCGGAGGCCCGGCGCCGGCAGACTGAGCAAGGCGGACCCTCCGCCCGACAGCAGGCACAACAACAGATCCTCCGCCTCCAGGTCGGTGGCCAGTGCCAGAATGCGGGTTGCCGCGATTTGTCCGGCCCGGTCGGGGACCGGGTGGCCGGCTTCCACGACCTCGGTGTACCGGAGGGGGCGTTCTTGTGCCGAGCGGGCCGAATGACCATAGCGGGTTACCACCAGACCCGACAGCGGCCCTTGCCAATGGGCCTCCACCACCCGCGCCATGGCGGCGGCGGCCTTGCCTGCGCCCACCACCAACGTTCGCCCGGCTGGCGGCGGCGGCAGATGCGGCAGGAGGCATCGCTCCGCCGACACCGCCGCGACTGCGGCATCAAACAGCGTGCGGAGAAATAATTCGGGTGACTCGATCATCCCATCATGATAGCGGAAATAGCCGATCCTTTCAGCTTGATCCTTCCGTTCCGGGTGACCTCATCCTAATGGCTCCCTTCTTCCAATGACCTACGCCGTGAAAGAACTGTTCCATACCTTGCAGGGCGAGGGGGCGCATACCGGACGAGCGGCGGTGTTCTGCCGTTTTGCCGGATGTAACCTGTGGTCCGGCCGTGCCGGCGATCGTGATGCGGCCATCTGCCGGTTCTGCGATACCGATTTCATCGGCGGCGAAACTTTTGCCACGGCGGGTACTCTGGCGGCGGCCATTGCCGCGTTATGGCTGGGGGGACGCGAGGCCACGCCGTTCGTGGTCGTAACCGGCGGCGAGCCGTTGTTGCAACTTGACCCGCCGCTGATTGCCGCCTTGCATGAGCAGGGCTTTACCATCGCCGTGGAAACCAACGGCACCATGGCCCCGCCGCCCGGAATCGACTGGTTGTGTGTCAGTCCAAAGGCTGGCGCTCCGCTGCGTGTGACCGGTGGCGACGAATTGAAACTGGTGTTTCCGCAGGCCGGGCTGGACCCTGAGGCGTTTGCCGGGCTGGACTTCCGTTACTTCTTCGTGCAACCCATGGACGGACCGGCGCGCGAGGCCACCACACGCGAAGCCATCGGCTATTGTCTCGAACATCCCCGGTGGCGCCTGAGCCTGCAAATGCACAAATATCTGGGTATTCCATGACTTATACCGTAACCCGCCTCATTGCCATCGACGCCGGTCATCGCATCATGACCCACGGCTCGAAGTGCCGGCACCTCCACGGGCACCGCTACACCATCGCCGCCACCTGCCAGACCCGGGGCCGCCTGCACGATCAGGGCGAACAGACGGGAATGGTGCTGGACTTCGCCTTTCTCAAGGAAGAGATGCTTGGCCAGATCGATCAGCCGTGCGACCATGGCTTCATCGCCGCTCTGATGGACGAGGAATTGCTGGCGATGCTGGCGCCGCCGGAGCCTTCTCTGGAGGCGTGGCTCACCAGCCTCAGCGCCGGGGTCGCCACCGCCGGATTTTGTGCCACCACCGACTGCCGGCTGGGAACCAAGATATACGTGGTGCCGTTCCAGCCGACCGCCGAATGCCTGGCCCGCCACTGGTTCGAACGCCTGGCGCCCCGCGTGGTGCTGCGCAGCGACGGACTGGCGGAACTGGTGGAACTCAAGGTGGAAGAAACGCCGAATAATATCGCTACGTATCGACCGTGAGGCGACGAAGATCTTGGCTATCAACCCTTGATCTTATAAACGGGGAGCGCGAGGGGCCTAGCCCCTCGCATCTTTATCTTATAGCCCCCGAAAGCGCCGCTACAACCTGGCGAGCATCGGCGCGGTGATCAGGGTTACCCCTCCCTCGGTGACATAAAACCGCTTGGCGTCCAGCACGGGATCCTCGCCGGCCACCAGTCCCTCGGGCACATGGCAATTGCTGGCGACAATGCACTTGCGCAAGCGGCAATGGCGTCCGATGTCGGAGTTCGGCAAAACCAGCGTGTCTTCCAGCAAGGTGTAGGAATTGACCCGGACCATGCTGAACAGGAGCGAGCGCCGCACCACGCCGCCGGAGACGACACACCCGGCGGACAACAACGAATCCACCGCCATGCCGCGCCGTTCATCGTTATCGAACACGAACTTGGCGGAGGGTTGCTGGACCTGATAGGTCCAGATCGGCCAGTTGGAATCATACAGATCAAGTTCCGGGGTAACGGTGGTCAGGTCGATGTTGGCGGCCCAATAGGCGTCCACGGTGCCGACATCGCGCCAGTAAGGTTCGCTGCCTTCCTTTTTGCGGATCATGCAGGCCACGCAGCTATCGCCGAAGCGGTGAGCGATGACTTTGTGCGTCTTGACCAGCTTCGGAATGATGTTCTTGCCGAAGTCGCGGGATGAATTCGGGTCGAGGTGGTCCTGCTCCAGGGCTTCGCACAGAACGTCGGTATTGAAAATGTAGATGCCCATGCTGGCGAAGGCGCGATCCGGCTGCCCCGGAATGCACGGCGGATGTTCCGGCTTTTCCAGGAAATCAATGATGGTGTCATCGGCATCGACATCAACGACGCCGAATCCGGTGGCGTCGGCGATGGGCACATCGACACAGCTCACCGTCACATCGGCTTTGCGCGCCAGGTGGTCGGCCAGGAGCTTGCTGTAATCCTGTTTGTAGACGTGGTCGCCAGCCAGAATCAGAACGTACTTGGGATTGCGGCTGCGAATCAGGGCGAGATTCTGAAACACCGCGTCGGCCGTGCCCTGATACCAGGTGGCCGACTCCAGTTGCTGTTGCGCGGGCCACAGTTCAACGAACTCGTTGATTTCCGCACGCAGGAAGCCCCAGCCCCGCTGGATGTGCTGGATCAGCGTGTGCGCCTTGTACTGGGTCAGCACGCCCATACGGCGGATGCCCGAATTGATGCAGTTCGATAACGGAAAATCGATGATTAGGAACTTGGCTGCAAACGGCATCGCGGGTTTGGCCTCTTCGTCGGTGAGGTCCATCAGGCGCGTACCGCGCCCACCGGCCAGAACCAGCGCGAACGTGTTTTTGACCGCGTTATGAAGGTCGTAGGGCAAGTCGATTGAATAGTGCATGTATGGCCCCTTTAGTCGAATAGGCTCGGAGGCTCCATGGGGTACAGGTCCGACCCGATGAGCTTCCGATGCGTTTCCCCCGTGCATTCCTCCGGCGCTTCCGATTTGCATCTGGGCATCGGGCGCGCGTTCAAAGCGAGAGTGACACTCCCGATGACGGTATTCAATCCAAGTTGTATGAACCTTTGCATATTTCCAACGAGGTACCTGTTTCCGGGGGGGGGGCGTTTCCGGGGAAGGCGGTTTCGGGAGAGATTAGGGGAACCTCCCCGTTTGGGGGGGATTGAATTTCGCTTTAGGCATTCGTAAGGAATTCCATTTCGGCGGCGACTGTTCCATAGTCGGGCGCCGGTCAATTGCTGTAAGAACGGCGATGGCAGCAAGGAGGGGTTTGACTGATTTATGAAAGTTCTGTTCGTAACGGCCGAAGCCTACCCGTTGGTCAAGACGGGTGGGCTGGCGGATGTGGCGGGGGCGCTCCCGGCGGCGTTGGTGGAAATCGGGGAAGATGTGCGGCTTCTGATGCCGGCCTATCCGCCGGCGCTGGATGGGATCGAGGCAAAGACGGAGCCGGTGTCTCTGGGCGAGGTGATGGGGGCGGGATTTGTTTCCCTGATCGGCGGGCGAATGCCGGGTTCCGGGGTTCCGGTCTGGCTGGTGGATTGCCCAAACCTGTTCGGGCGGCTCGGCAATCCCTACGTTGGGCCGGATGGGCGCGACTGGCTGGATAACCATCTGCGCTTCGCGCTGTTGTCGCGGGTTGCGGCCATGGTGGGGACCAGCGGATGTCTGGCGGAGCGGCTGAACGGCTGGCGTCCCCATGTCCTTCATGCCAACGACTGGCAGACGGGACTCGTCCCCGCCTATCTGCGGATGTGGGGCGCCAGACGCCCGGCGACGGTGTTCACGGTCCACAATCTGGCCTTCCAGGGCCGGTTCGACTCCAAAATCCTTCCCGCTATCGAGTTACCCGTCGAATGCTTTTCCATGAACGGCACCGAGTTTTATGGTTCGGTATCGTATCTGAAAGCCGGTCTCTACTACAGCGATCGCATTACCACCGTCAGCCCCACCTATGCCCACGAAATCGAGACCAGCGAGGAGGGGATGGGGCTTCAGGGGCTTCTGCGCACCCGGCACAAGGATTTGATCGGTATTCTGAACGGCGAGGATCCGAATCTGTGGAATCCCGCCACCGACCCGGAAATCCCGCACCATTTCACCCGCGACCACCTGGCGGGAAAGGACGCGGACAAGGCCGCCCTTCAGGTGGAAATGGGGCTGGCCCCCAATCCCGCCGCGCCGTTGT
>JADFXL010000079.1:0-8831 GCA_015233585.1 Alphaproteobacteria bacterium
GCAAGCGCGATTTCTCTCCAAAGGCCAAGGCGGTCAACGGCATGGGGTACCTCCGAATCCGAGGGATTCAGAGAATCACGCCGAGCGCAAGCCATTTTCCGCGTTAACCTGAGTTCGAGGCCCTGGGATCTTCAGGCAACGGATTGACTTGCTCGTTCCCACCCCGTATACACCCATCTTAGTTTACCTTTAGTTTTCGACGGAGTCCGTCTCGTGAAACGTACCTACCAGCCGAGCAAGCTTGTCCGCGCGCGCCGTCATGGCTTTCGCGCCCGCATGGCCACGGTCGGCGGCCGCCGCGTGGTTGCCAACCGCCGTTCAAAGGGCCGCAAACGCCTATCCGCCTAACGGACGTAATCTTGTCTCTGCCTGGCGGGCATATTACATCTTTGGCCAGCGGCAAGGCCGCGTCGCTGGCCAGCGTGCAGCGATTGAAACGTCGGCGGGAGTTTTTGCGCGTCGCTGGCGTCCGCCGCAAGTGGGTGGCACCGGGACTGATCCTGCAAGCGGCACCGACACTGCTGATTGAGGACGGGTGTGATCGTCCGCCGGAGCCTGTGGTCCGAATCGGATTTACGGTCACGCGCAAGGTCGGCAATTCGGTGGTGCGCAACCGTGTACGCCGTCGCTTGCGGGCTGCGGCTGATTTGGTGATGGGGATATCGGCGAGGGCAGGCTACGACTACGTACTGATTGGTCGAGGGGGCACCATCGGTCGCGCCTTCCCCGATTTGCTGAACGATCTTCGCACGGCCCTGCGCAAGCTTGGGGCCTTGCGTGTTGAAACGGATGCTGGCGGTAGAGCGGACGCTGGCAGCAAAGAGGATAACAGGGCGTGAGTTTGGCAAGTGTCCTCTTGCGCGGCGTGGTGCGCGGTTATCAGCTCCTGCTGTCACCGCTGTTGCCGCCTACCTGCCGCTACCAGCCGACTTGCTCGGCTTATGCCATGGAGGCCCTGCGGCGTCATGGCGCGATGCAGGGCGGGTGGCTGGCGATCAAGCGAATCGGACGGTGCCATCCCTGGGGCGGCGAGGGGTTCGACCCGGTTCCATAGGCTGACAACGTCGGCAACTGAATTAACCTGAACCTCGCGGTTCACACGCGGATACGGAAGTCATGCCTGAACAACGCAACCTGATCCTCGCCGTCGTTCTATCCATGGCGATTCTGTTGGTGTTTCAATATCTTGGCCCAAAGCACCCCCCCCAGCCCGCCGAAGTCGAGACCGTCGCCGCAACATCGGCGCCAACGACTCCACAACAGCCTGCGCCCGCTCTTCCGGCAGCATCGGCCCCGGTAGTGCCTGGGATGCCGGCTGAGCGCATCCCACCCTCGCCGGGTGTGACCACTGCTGGCGGAGAGCGCCCGACGGCAATTGTCGCCACGCCGCGGGTGCGAGTCAACACGCCGGGCCTGCACGGGACGCTTTCGCTGACCGGCGGTCGTATCGACGATCTGGCGCTGGTCAAATACCATGAGACCATCGACCCCTCGAGTCCCGAAATCAAACTCTTATCGCCGTTCGGATCGGCCAATCCGTACTACGCTGAGTTCGGGTGGGTTCCCACCGTCGCCAACGTCACCCTGCCCGGCGCCGATACGCTCTGGCACGCCGACCGCACCGAACTTACGCCTTCGAACCCGGTAACGCTGACCTGGGACAACGGCGCCAACTTGCGCTTCGTCCGCACGATCGCCGTTGACGAAAACTATATGTTCACCATCACGCAACGGGTCGAGAACCATGGCACAGAGACGGTCAACCTCTATCCTTACGGCCTGATCGCGCGCGTCGGCACTCCCGAAACCCAGAACTATTACATCATGCACGAGGGGCCGCTGGGTGTGCTCGACGGCACGCTCAAGGAAAAGAAATACAAGGATCTCAAGGATGAGGGCGCCGGGTTGCAGGAAGACACGACCGGCGGCTGGGCTGGCATCACCGACAAGTACTGGCTGACGGCGCTGGCGCCGGATCAACAGACGCCGGTCGCGGTTCGCTATGTCCACCGGCTGGTGGACAGCATGGATCGTTATCAGGTGGACTATCTCGGCAAGAAGGCGGTCACCGTACTGCCGAACGGCAGCGCCCAGGTTGTCAACCATCTGTTCACCGGCGTCAAGGAAGCCAGAATTCTCGACGCGTACCGCGATGGCCTGGGCATCACCAAGTTCGATCTCGCCATCGATTTTGGCTGGTTCTATTTTCTGACCAAGCCGTTTTTCTATGCCCTGCAATTCCTGCATAGATTTTTCGGCAACTTCGGTCTGGCAATCCTGGGCCTGACGATCATCGTCAAGGGGTTGTTCTTCCCGTTGGCCAACAAATCCTATCGGGCCATGAGCAAGATGAAAAAGCTCCAGCCTGAAATGAAGAAACTCCAGGAACGATTCGCCGATGACAAGGTGCGTCTGAACCAGGAGATGATGGCCCTCTACAAGCGGGAAAAAGCGAACCCGGCGGCAGGCTGTCTGCCGGTGGTGATCCAGATTCCCGTGTTCTTCTCCCTCTACAAGGTGTTGTTCGTCACCATCGAGATGCGCCAGGCCCCGTTCTATGGCTGGATTCATGACCTTTCGGCACCCGATCCGACCACATTATTCAATCTTTTCGGGCTTATTCCCTATAACCCGCCCGCGTACCTGATGATTGGCGCATGGCCTCTGCTGATGGGCATTACCATGTTCCTGCAACAGAAGCTCAATCCGCAGCCGGCCGATCCGGTTCAGGCCAAGTTGTTCATGTTTCTGCCACTTATCTTTACCTTCATGCTGGCGAAGTTCCCGGCAGGGCTGGTAATTTATTGGGCATGGAACAATCTGCTCTCGATTGCCCAGCAATGGGTAATCATGAGGCGCATGGGAGTCAAAGCCTGAACGCCGGCGCTCTTCCCGTCCCGATTCCAGACGACCCGTCGCCCCCATCTATGGGGGCCGAGTCCATGGAAGCTGGGCGCGTGCTGTTTGTCGCACCGTGCGCCTTTATCATGGCCGCCGCCAGCCTGACACAGCTTCCCGACGCCGACCTTCCGGAAATCGCTTTCGCCGGGCGGTCCAACGTCGGCAAGTCGAGTCTGGTCAACGCCCTGACCGGACGGAGCACCCTTGCCCGCACCTCGAACACGCCGGGACGGACCCAGCAGGTCATCTTCTTCCGACTGGGCGACCGGCTCATGCTGGTCGATCTTCCCGGCTATGGCTATGCCGAAGCCCCCAAGGCGGTGGTGCGGCAATGGACCGGGCTGGTCTATGATTACCTGCGCGGCCGTCCGCCGTTGCGCCGCACGTTGCTGCTCATCGACGCCCGTCATGGTTTGAAAGATAACGATCGTCAGGTCATGGCCATGCTGGATTCCGCCGCCGTCAACTATCAATTGGTATTGACCAAGGCCGACAAATTGAAACCGGGTCAGGTCGAGACCCGCCGCACCGCGATTCTCGCCGAACTCGCGCGGCACACCGCCGCCTATCCCGAAGTGCTGGTTACCAGTTCCAACAGCGGGCAGGGCATTCCCGAACTGCGCGCTGCCCTTGCCGAAATTGCCCACCCCAAAGCTTGACGGGTATTGCCTCATGAGCCCGAGTCAGGACGACAACGCCAACGACAATGCCAAGGGTAACGAGCGGGCCATCTGGCTCGAAAAGGCAAAGACCCTGTCCGAAGCTCTGCCCTACATGCGGCAGTTTGCCGGCGAAACCGTGGTCGTCAAATTTGGTGGCCACGCCATGGACGAGTCCGATCTCGCCAAGTTATTCGCGCGCGACGTGGTGCTGATGAAGCAGGTCGGCATCAATCCCATCGTGATTCATGGCGGCGGTCCCCAGATTGGTGTCATGCTCGATCGCCTGAAAATCAAAAGCGCGTTCGTAGACGGCTTGCGCGTCACCGACCAGGAAACCATGGACGTGGTCGAAATGGTGCTATCGGGTAATATTAATAAGCAGATCGTCGCCGCCATCAACCAGGCTGGCGGTCTGGCGGTCGGACTCTCCGGCAAGGACGGGCAGCTCATGCAGGCCCGCAAGCTGCGCCGCGTCGCCCGCACGCCCGAGTCCAACATCGAGAAAATCATCGACCTCGGCCATGTTGGCGAGCCGTCGGAAATTGCCCCCCAGCTTCTGGAACTGTTCGAGGACTCCGACATCATTCCCGTCATCGCCCCCATCGGGGTCGGCAGCGGCGGCGAGACCTACAACATCAATGCCGACACCGCCGCCGGTGCCGTGGCCGCAGCCATGAACGCGAGTCGGCTGTTGATGCTGACCGACGTGGCCGGGGTCCTCGATGCCAGCGGCAAACTCATCACCGAGATGACGGCAGCTCGCGCCCAAAGCATGATTGCCGATGGCACAATCAACGGCGGCATGATTCCCAAGGTCGAAACCTGCCTGGCGGCGGTGGAAGATGGTGTGGAAGCTGCGGTGATTCTCGATGGCCGTGTTCCCCACGCCATATTGCTTGAAATTTTTACCCCCCACGGCATCGGTACGTTGATCCGGGCGTCGTGAGCGGGTTGGCGCCACCACTGCTTTCGTGGGACCATATCCTACACCATGGTCTTTTTTTTGCGCCTGTAAAAAGCAATCAGAGGTGGCGCGCCCACTGGCCACTATGGCGGCAAACCGAGTGCCCTGCGACCTCCCAATCTCTACGACCGCATGGATAGTGCCTACGACGTGTCCGCGAAAAAAGGATGGGGAGCACGAGGGCCTCAGGCCCTCGTTCTTTCCTCTTCCGGTAATGATTCTGAGTAGGTATTGGTGTGGCCTCAGGGGTACTGGACAGTTATTTTTCTGTTAAATTATAGAACCGAATGGCATTATAGTTAGGCCATGCCGGACCCCATCGATCCACCGCCTTTTGAAATCATTGGCGCGGATGCCCCCGCGCCCGTCGTGCTGGTCTGCGATCACGCCAGCAATTTTCTGCCAGCCCCCATGAACCGGCTAGGCATAGCGCCCCACCAGATGAACGAGCATATTGCGTGGGACATTGGCGCCGCTGAAGTGGCTTGCCGCCTGGCTACACGAATCAAGGCATCGGCGGTCCTGTCCAGCTATTCGCGCCTGTTGATCGATTGCAATCGGGATCCAGGTGACCCGGCAGCCATCCCCCCCATTACTGGCGGAGTGACTATTCCGGGAAATCACGCCCTGCCCGCCACGGAGGTGAAACGGCGCCAGGAGGCTTTCTTCTGGCCATACCACGGTGCCGTCGCCAAACAGATCGCCCGTGTCTCGCAACGAGGCACCCCACCCGCTGTGGTGGCGATTCATTCATTCACCCCGAATTTGTGCGGGGATCGGCGGCCCTGGCACGTCGGCGTACTCTGGAACCGCGACCCTCGTATCGCGGCTCCCGCGCTGGAGCACTTGCGCACCGACCGCTCCCTGTGCGTCGGCGACAACCAACCCTATTCCGCACGCGAGATCGGCTATACTGTGGATCGACACGCGGCCCGGGCCGGGCTGCCACATATTACGTTCGAGATTCGCCAGGACCAGTTGGCAGATGTATCTGGCTGTTCTCTTTGGGCGGCACGCCTCGGCAATATATTAACAAAGATCCTAAGCAACAGATCCGTGTTCCGGGCCGCGATCTACTGAAGCAAGGCTACAGAATATTGGCGAACCAGCGCATCCCGACTGTCGCCAGAGCCACTGAGGACTCAGTAATCAGTGCTCGCAGCTGCTGGGCTGCACCCCGATGAACCGGCGGCGCCGATCAAACATGGAACGCTTGGCAACAACCTCCCGCCCCTTGATTTCCCCGATGTCAATACGCCACGGCTTGCTGCCACCTCGACGAGCCGTCGCCGGGTTTCTCCGGTCGTGCTCTATATTTCCACTCTTGATTCCAAAATCACTGATTTGTGCTGACATGAGACAATCCTCCACTCTTTCCCGCGCAATAAGTGACCGCTTAGGACTTCGATGCTGTCTCTACCAACCCCGAAAGCTGAGCAAATTGTGCCTTATTTATTAAGTATTTTCAAGTAAAATATACCCCTAGGTTAAATAGGCAACATGATGGCCTTCTAATTTAGATGCAACTAATATCGACGTGGATTTGCGGCGCCGGATTTCGACTTGAGATTGCGTTGCCTGAAGCCGCCACCCCTACCCGGCCAGTTCCCGTGAGCGGCGCGTTGCCGCGTTCACGGCCGCCGTCAAAAGAGATTCCATTCCGTTGTCGCCCATCAATACGGCCAGAGCGGCAGCGGTGGTGCCGCCGGGGCTGGTGACATTCTGGCGCAGGATTGCGGGCGATTCGGACGCAATCCGCAGCAACTCACCCGAGCCAGCCACCGTGGCCCGAGCCAGCCGCGCTGCCAGATCCGCAGGCAGCCCGGCGGCGGCGCCAGCGGCAGCCAGAGCTTCGGCGAGCAAAAAGACATAGGCGGGACCACTGCCGGACACGGCCGTCACGGCGTCCATCATTGTTTCCTCCTCGACCCAGGCAACCTCACCAACCGCCGTCAGCAAGGCATCGCAACGGCGGCGCTGGGCCTTGTCGGCATGAAGGTTGGCACAGGCAACGGTCATGCCGCGCCGGATGGCGGCGGGCGTGTTGGGCATGGCTCGCACGATAGCGGCGGCCGAGCCGAGCCGTTGCGCGAACCAGGCAAGGGTCTTGCCGGCGGCGATAGACAAAAACACGGTATCCACCGTAGCGAATCGCCGATACTCCGGTACCACGTCAGTCATGGCCTGGGGCTTGACGGCCAATACCACCACATCCGGCCGCACCGACTCGGGCAACGCGTCGGCGGTGGCGACCGTGGCAACGCCGAAAGTGTCGGCGGCCTGTTGGCGCAGAGCTGGAGCTGGCTCGACCACCAGAACGCGGTTGGCGGCAAGCCCCCGGTCGATCCATCCGGCAAGCATGGCTCCGCCCATCTTGCCGCAGCCGACCAGAAGGATTGAGGAATCGAGGGAGGAGGTCATGTCAGGCTCACGGAGTTATCACCCCGCTTCCCACTGGGGCTATCGCCCCAGACCCCATCTGGGGCGATGCCCCAGCCCCCCTTTCTTATTAATAAGAAAAAAGAGGGCTCGGGGCATCGCCCCGATAGGGTGTGGGCAGAAGCCCACCGCTTCGCACCATATTGCATTTACCCCCCCCCTCAACATTCACCAACCGTATCCAGCATGGCGGCGGAAACCGCCTCCTCGGCAGATTTTCCGCCCCAGATGACGAATTGAAAGGCCGGAAAAAACCGTTCACATTCGCGAACCGCGATATCGACCAAAGTCTCCAGATGATCCTGGCTCATGGCGTGGTCGTCACGGCCAAGAACGGAGTACCGGAACATCGGCATGGAATCCTCGTCCCATAGAATGAAATGGCCCAGCCACATGCGTTCGTTGACCGCCGTCAGCAACTCACACACGGCGGTGCGCCGGTGTTCGGGCACGCGGATGTCAAGGGTCACGGAGAAATGCATGGCCCGCAGCTCATGGGACCAGGCGAAAAACAGGCTATAGGTGGCCCAGTGACCCGGTACCTCCACCAGCATTTCCTCCTGACTGCGCCGGTCGAAGGACCAATCGTTATCGCTGACAATTTCTTCGACGAGATCCAGCGGATTGATCGTGTTTATCGCCGTACGGTTGATCGCAACGCGCATTTGCGCACCCTTCCCTGGATTAAGGGGTCGATAACCAAACCAACGGGGAACTTGATCGACATGTAGTGCGCCCGTTTCAGACGCGCACTATGCGTAGCCTTTATATCGCTGTCAATCGTATCATGACATTTTTGATTCCAATTTTGGAGGTTGCCTTTCCGGCGACAGGAATCAAATCAGCGGTGTATTCGGCAAAAATGTCACGACAGGACACGATTTTCCCGTTCCCCGTCCGACAGGTCGTTGACAAGGCGAGTCAGGTTATTTTAGGGTGAGCTTCATTAGAACTTGCTCATGAAGAACGAACAAGGAGCGTTTCATGCAGGAACTTGATGCCTCTCTGGACAGTTGCCCACAGCCTCTCCTCAAGACGCGGCGGCTCCTTGACGGACTTCAGGCCGGAGACACCGTCAAGGTGGTTGCCACGGATCCAGGATCGGTGATGGACTTCGAGGCGTTCTGCCGAAGGAGCGGCAACGAAATGCTCGCCTCTACCATTTATGACGGCCAGTACACCTTCGTTATCCGAAAGAGCTGATTGCCCGGGATCAGGTTATCCGGGCGAGTCAGACCGTTTTTTTGCCTCGCCCGGCGTTGTGTTTCCTGGACCGGCTCAGAGCGGCGGCAGCGGATCTGCGGGGGCGGCGAACCGTTACGTGGCCGGGTTTGGCTGCGGATGGCTTGCCTGTCGAAACGTCGGCCATTGCGGCGAGTTTTTTCGCGATTTCACTCATACGTTCGGATAACGCTTCCTGAGTGTTCCTCGCCAGGCTGGCCATCTCGCGCACCACATCGAATTCTTCGCGATTGATCAGCTCCATATCCGAGAGAATACGCTCGAACTGTTGGCGTATCAGGGTTTCAACCTCGCTCTTGACGCCGGTCAGAGCGCCAGCCGCGCCGCCGGCGATGCGGGCGAAATCGTCAAAGAATCGGTTCTGCGATACCATGGATAATCCTTTCGTGCTGCTGGCCGATGCGGCGCGCCGGCATTATGGGAGCTTGGCGTCCCATATTCAATTATGATTGGAGAATCGTGTACCGCCCTCTGCTCTGGTCATGAGGTGAGCTGTCACCCAGGAATCATCAGCCGTTGCGGGCTGACGCATCAAAGTTTATGGTACGAGACGATCGGCGGTGGCCGAAGATCCCTCCTTGCGGTTTCTCCATGTCTTTTTAGGAGCGCGTCATGTCGGTAGT
>JADFXL010000079.1:8902-11368 GCA_015233585.1 Alphaproteobacteria bacterium
TTGGGGATCTTTCCAGTCTCCCCTACTCGCTCAAGGTTCTGCTTGAGAACCTGTTGCGGCATGAGGACGGGCGAAGCGTTACGACCGACGACCTGCGCGCCCTGGCTGACTGGCTGAAGACCAGGAACTCGACTCGTGAAATTGCCTACCGGCCTGCACGGGTATTGATGCAGGATTTCACCGGCGTTCCTGCCGTGGTCGACCTAGCCGCCATGCGGGACGCCATGGTGGCGGCGGGTGGCGATCCCAACAAGATCAACCCGCTGACGCCTGTGGACCTGGTCATCGACCATTCGATAATGGTGGATCGGTTTGCCACCCCCACCGCAGCCGAAGACAACATGGCCATCGAGTTTGAACGCAACGGCGAACGGTATGCCTTTTTGCGCTGGGGCCAGACCGCGTTCGACAACTTCCGCGTGGTCCCGCCCGGCACGGGGATCTGACATCAGGTCAACCTGGAGACCCTTGGACAAACAATCTGGCTCGGCCGGGACGGCCCCCGCGCTATCGCTTACCCCGACACCGTGGTCGGCACCGACAGCCACACCACCATGATTAACGGCTTGGCGATTCTGGGCTGGGGCGTCGGCGGGATTGAGGCCGAAGCGGCCATGCTGGGACAGCCGGTTTCCATGCTTATTCCCGAGGTGGTGGGCTTCAAGCTTGTTGGCCACCTGAAGGAGGGCATGACCGCCACCGATCTGGTGCTGACCGTCACCCAGATGCTGCGCAAACGCGGCGTGGTGGGCAAGTTCGTCGAGTTCTTCGGCCCCGGTCTGGCCGACCTGCCCTTGGCCGACCGCGCCACCATCGCCAACATGGCGCCCGAGTATGGCGCCACCTGCGGCTTCTTCCCCATCGACCAGGAGACCATCCGTTATCTGGGCTTCTCCGGCCGCGACCCGCACCGGGTCCGGCTGGTCGAAACCTATGCCAAAGCCCAGGGCATGTGGCGCGACTCCACCAGCCCCGACCCGCTCTACAGCGACGAGATGGAACTGGATCTGTCTACCGTCGAGCCGAGTCTGGCCGGCCCGCGCCGGCCCCAGGACCGTGTGCCCCTGTCGGGCGTGAAGGCCTCCTTTACCGAGGGACTGGCCGGCTTTTCCGCCACCGCCAGCCTTGACCGCAGGGTGAAGGTTGCAGGCACGGATTACGAAATCGGCTCCGGCGACGTGATGATCGCCGCTATTACGTCCTGCACCAACACTTCCAATCCCTCCGTACTGATGGCGGCGGGTCTGTTGGCGCGCAAGGCGGCGGCCAAAGGACTGACGTCCAAGCCATGGGTCAAGACCTCCCTGGCGCCGGGCAGCCAGGTGGTGACCGACTATCTGGCGGCTTCCGGTCTGCAAGCCGATCTTGACGCACTCGGCTTCAATATCGTCGGCTATGGCTGCACCACCTGCATCGGCAATTCAGGCCCCCTGGCCGACAATATCATTCATGCCATCGACAGCGGCGATCTCGTGGTGGCCGCCGTCCTGTCGGGCAACCGCAACTTCGAAGGCCGGGTCAGTCCCCAAACCAAGGCCAATTATCTGGCCTCGCCGCCTCTGGTTGTCGCCTACGCCCTGGCTGGCAACGTCGCCATCGACCTCGTCACCGAGCCGCTGGGCACCGGCCGGGATGGCAGACCTGTGTTCCTCAAAGACATCTGGCCTACCAACGCCGAAGTACGGGCGATGGTGGACCAGTTCTTGACGCGGGAGATGTTTCAGGCCCGCTACGCCAATGGGTTCGAGGGGCCGGAGCCATGGCGGGCGATCCAGACCGTGGGCGGCAAGACCTATGTGTGGGACGACAAATCCACCTATGTCCAGAACCCGCCGTACTTCCAGGGAATGGCCAAGGAGCCGCCGCCAATCCAGAACATCGCCGCCGCCAGGGTTCTGGCCGTGCTTGGCGACTCGGTCACCACCGACCATATCTCGCCGGCGGGATCCATCAAAAAGACCTCCCCGGCCGGATTCTATCTGCTCAAGCACGGCGTCGCTGTCCAGGATTTCAATTCCTATGGCGCGCGGCGGGGCAATCACGAAGTGATGATGCGCGGCACCTTTGCCAACATCCGCATTCGCAACGAGATGGTTCCCGGAGTCGAAGGCGGCATCACCTGGCATATTCCCTCCGGCGAACAAATGTCGATCTATGACGCTGCCATGCGTTACAAGGCCGACAACACACCGCTGGTCGTGGTGGCTGGCAAGGAATACGGTACGGGGTCATCCCGTGACTGGGCCGCCAAGGGGCCGGCGTTGCTGGGCGTGCGGGTCGTCATCGCGGAGAGCTTCGAGCGTATTCATCGATCCAATCTGGTCGGCATGGGAATTCTGCCCCTCCAGTTCAAGGCTGGCCAGGATCGCAAGACCCTGGGGCTGAATGGAACCGAGATGTTCGATATCCAGGGACTGACGCAGATCAGCCCCCTTCAGGATGTCACCGTGTCCGTCCGCCGCAGCG